>CAMLJW010000440.1 GCA_946480485.1 uncultured Streptomyces sp.
GATGACGTGGCGGTAGCCATGGAACAGGTTGAGCCACAGCGGGTCGTTGAGGCGGTTGTGGTCGGGCAGAGCCGCGAGGGTGGTCATGTGGTCTCCAAGAGGGTGTGCGCACGGCGGGCGCACAGAAAATGCTCCCACCGTTGGGAAAATGTCACCTATATGAGTTCAGGCAGATGTCAGACGGCGGGCAGCTCGCTGCGGGCGAGGATCTGCACCGACCACATCCGGGCGCCACGCGTGACGACGCAGCCGATCAGGCGCCCCTCATGAGGCAGGACGAAGCCGCTGCCGCCTTCCTCCTCGCTCAGGTCGCCCACGAGTGCGCGGACGCCGCGCTCAGCGCACTCGGCCGAGCAGTACAGGTGGCCGCCGAGACGGGGGGCGAGGTGGGGGCCGTGGATCACTTCGGCGACGACGACGAACGCGTCGGCAGCCGGGGTGAGTGTTTCGGTCATAGGTGATCTCCAAGAGGTTGGCGAGTTCGGCCAGTTCCGAACTCTTGCTTATATCTTAATGGCAAATATCGGGGCGTCAATGTTTCTGATCTTGCGAACGCCCCCGATCTCGCCGGGAGTTAGCGCCCATCTCACGTCCCACGCGGGCCAGGTCGCGCACACGCTTGCGGGCCAACTCCAGGGCCTGCGGGTCCGTATCTGCCACACGGCGCTCCTGCTCATCGAAGAAGTCCCGTAGCCAGTCCTGCTGGCCGCGGTGCTCGCGGCCGGCAGCCTCCCGCCGCTCCTCCTCACGCCCGGCACGCGGATTCGTGCCGCACCCCCGGCAGTTCCTCACCGGCTCGGCGTGCTTCGGGCAGGCCGCCCGCTGCTGCGCTCCGCGCCCGGCCCCTGGCTCCGCTGCGGCGTCAGCCGTGGGGGTAGGGGGGATAGGAAGAGAAGAGGAAGAAGGGGGAAGAGAAGGGGTTTCCCCAGGGGAACCCGCTCGGTTTCCCTGCGGCAACCCACTGGGTTCCCCCGCGGCAACCCTGCCCGGAGCCGAAGCAGGGTTCCCCTGGGGCAACCCTGCCTGCGAAGCGGCCTCGGCAACGGCCGCCGCCCCTTCCCTCGCCGCGACGTCCTGCTGCGTGCGGGCCGCCGACGACGGCTTCCGGCGCGTGGCTTTCCGGGCCAGCCGGGGGTTCTTCGGGGCACGCTGCGCCGCACGGCGCCGCTCGCCGAGCTCCTCCGTCGACGGGATGGGCGGCACACCGTACGGGAACACCCGGTACTCGGCGCGGCGGCCGACACGGCCGATCGTGACCCGCTCGACCAGGCCGAGCCCGACGAGCTGCGTGACGACCGTGATGACCTGCTTCTCCCCCACGCCGGCCCAGGCCATCATCCGTTCCAGGCCCGGCCGGGCCAGTCTGGTCTGGTCGTCGGCCGAGTCCGCGATCTTCATGAGGACGAGCTTCTGCGTCGTGTTGATCACCTCCTTCGGCAGGTAGGCGACCACCACCATCAGCTGGATGCTCACCAGCACCTCTCCGTCGTTCCGTACGGTTCCCGCCGCGCTGGGCAAGGGCGGGGCGCACGTCGGCCCCGTCCCCGCCGGTTGGCGCGATCAGGACTTCTTGCTGGCGGTCACGTTGATGCTCACCGTGGTCAGCCTGTCGTGGTCGAGGCGCGTGGGCACGGGAATGCCCACGTCCTTGAGCGTCGCCCTCATGGCTGCTGCGTCCGGCACCATCGGCACGTCCAGTCCCGCGCGGCGGTACAGCGCGACCATCGCCTCGACGTCATCGACCTTGGTCGGGTTGCCGCCGCTCCACTTCAGGACGTTGTCGCCGTACACGCCAGGCTCGGAGCCGTCGAGCTTGGCGCGGACGAACTTCTGCCGCTCCTTGAGCGGCTTTATCTGCTCGGACGCCTCGACGTACTCGGCCAGCGCCTTGGCGCGTTCCTCGTCGTCGTGGACGAGCTGGCTCTGCGGAGAGCGCCCGGCGAGGAGCGGACCCCAGCACGCGGTGCGGACCGGGCAGTGGTCGCAGATAGCCGAGATTCCCGGGCCCTGGAAGGTGCGCGGCAGCTCCTCCGGCGTGGAGGCGGCCCGCACCTGCTGGACCCACCAACGGGCGCGCCGGGCACGCTCGGCCTCGTAGGCGATCTCTTGAACGTGGTCGTCGCCGTTGTCCCTGTTGACGAACCGGAAGCGGATGCGGGCGACCGGCACCGGCCCCAGGTAAGCGAGCTGGCGCTGTCCCTTGACGCTGGCGAACCCCTCGCTGCCGAGAAGGTCGGCGTACAGGTACACCTGCCGCAACTCGGCCTCGCTCGCCCCGTACCGCAGGACGTTGTCCCACTGGTACGTGCTCTTCGTTTTCACGTCCTCAACCGTCGTCTCCGCGGCGGGGAGCGCGGGGCGCAGTCGCTTCGGGAGCCGGGAAGCGGTCGTGCTGTCGAGCTGGACGGCGTCGATGTGGCCCCGGACGGTCTGGTCTTCGACGCGGCGTTCGATGAGCCAGCCGTACTCCTCACGGGCGGCGTCGAGTATCCCGGCGTGCAGCCAGGTGCCCAGGATCGCCTTTCGCTTCTCGCCGCCATCGGTCGGGGTGCGGCCGTGCAGGAGGTATCCGGCTCGGCGTGCGCACACGGTGTCGCTGGCGCCGAGCTTGGTCTGCTGGGAGCGGGGGCGGCGTGCGTCCGCCGCGTGCGCGGCGGGCCACAGGCTGACGGGCCGCTCAGGCACGATGGCCAGGGTAGTCACGATGATCTCCAAGAGGATCGAGGGCGCCGCCCGCTGACGACGGGTGGCACCCGGTGTCGGCAACGGTCAGGAGGCGGCGCGGCGAGGCTCGGCCCGCTTGCGGGGCTTGCGCTTCGGCGGAGCCTCGTCCTGCTCGGTCTCCGCCTCGGCCGCAGGGGTGGGGGTTGCCTTCTTCGCGGAACGCGCCCGCTTCTTCGGCTCGGGCTTCTCCGCGCCCTTGTCCAGGCCCGTGGTCGCGGGGTCGTCGGCGTGCTCGCCCTTCGCGTCGCCGCCGGAGCTCTGTCCGGTTTCGAGCCCGGCGGCCTGCCGCAGGCGTCGGGTCGCCTCCTCGGCTTCGCGGACGACGGCTTCGGCGTCCGCCCGCTCCATCTCCTCGTCCGCATAGACGCCGGACAGGTCCTGCGGCGCGGCCATGCGCAACGAGCCGGCCTCGCCGCACTTGCGAAGCATGTGGGCAGGCATCTGCTGCCACATCTTCGCCACGACGTACCCGCCCGACTTACGGTCGAAGTACGTCGGGGCGAACTCGTCCCAGCGGGCGATGAACGGGAACCTTGCGGCACCACGAAGGACGGTGACCTTGACCGCGGCCGGGTACGCCTTCGACAGCCACACGTCGTGGGCGTTGCCCTCGGAGTCGTAGTAGACGGTGTCCTCGTAGGAGATGGACTCTCCGGCCTTCGCCGCCGCCCGGTGGGCGACGGTGCGGAAACCGTCGATGCCGGTCTGGATGGTCCAGGTCTTCTCGGGCTCGTCAGGGTTGTCAGCCGCTTTCCAGTTGGTCCGGCCGATCATGTAGATCTGCCGCGCGAACGGGTCAAGCCCGGTACGAACGCAGTAGTGGAAGAACATGGCCAGATGGCCGCGCGGGGCACCGGCCAGGCCGGGGCTGATCAGGGCGAGCGTCGAGAGCTGCTTGTGGTCGAACTCGTCCTGATCACCGCGCAGAACGATGGCGCTCGGCCGGATGGCCGGGCTGGCCGTCTGGGCCGTTTCGACCACCGCACCCTCCACGGCGGCACGCTCAGCTGGTTGTTCGTCGGTCACGATCTCTCTCCAAGAGGTCAGTCGGTCCGCAGGCTGCGGACCTCGAATGCGCGCGCCCAGTCGGGGTGGCGCTGGATGAGGAGCCGGACGTACCGGCTGCGGAAGTTGTTGTTGAGGCGGAACTCGTCGCCCTCGGTCGCCGTGACATAGCGCCAGCGCAGGATCTCGAAGAGCATCCCGATGCCGACGCGGCTCGCGCCGTGCTGCAAGTAGTCGGCGGTCAGGGCTTCCAGGGCACGGAGCACCCAGGGGTTGAGCTGGTGAAACGACTCGAACTGGGCCTGGATCGACGGTGCGTTGCCCTCGGGCTGCCGCACGGTGTGGAAGACCAGGCCCGGTATCTCATCCTGGACGGTTGCCATACCCACCCCCTGGTGACCGATTTTAAGAATGTCACCTATATTGAGGGTTGGCGGCCAGATGATCAACCCCACCGCGATCAGGCCCGACTTCACTCCCGACTCAGGTCAGGTGGAAGCCTGCTCAGCCCCATCCTCCATGCGCGCCTCGCGCGCCTCGTTGACCTGCGAGACGTCCCGGAGGACTCGGAGGGCGATGTTGGAATCGGGATTCTTGAGGACGTAGAGCAAGAGAGCACTCTCAACGACCAGAGTCTCCCGGGGCTCCATGACGGCGACGTCACCGCCGCCGGACGCGGTCAGAAACTGCACTGATGCCTCCTTGGCGAATTGCGGCCCCCGCGAAGGGGATTGCTTATATCTTAATGGCAATTCGAGCCAAAGTACAGGTTTGCGCAGGTCAG
>CAMLJW010000441.1 GCA_946480485.1 uncultured Streptomyces sp.
GTGAGACACCGGTCAAACAGCAGAGCACGGCGGCCTTCTACGGTCAGGCCGTCGCCTCGTTCGGCGTCGCGATGGCGGCCACCGCCCTCGGCATCTACAACCTGCACGCCGACGCCTGGGTACGCGGCTTTCTAACCATCGCCGTCCTCTATCTCGTCACCTCCGCCTTCACACTGGCCAAGGTGATCCGGGACCGTCAGGAGGCCGGGCAGATCGTCAGCCGGGTCGACCAGGTACGACTGGAGAAGCTGCTCGCGGAGCACGACCCGTTCGAAAAGCTCTGAGCCGTAAGCGCCGGCAGAACAGGCACGCCAGGGCCGTTCTGCGTTTTTGGCTGGGCTCGACTCAGAAACAGGCCCTAAGCGCCCGCTCAGGTCGCGGGGTATTGTGGTTCATCCTGCCAGTGGAGAAGCGTCAGTGGAGAGTGGAGAAGGGGCGAACAGCGATGAGTACGGCGGCAAAGACGGCCGGCGGCGAGATGCAGCCGTGGGCCGAGGTCACCCCGGACGCGGCTCGGCGGCTGCTCGTCGCCGCCGTGGAGGCCTTCGCCGAGCGCGGGTACCACGCGACGACGACCCGTGACATCGCGGGCCGCGCCGGCATGAGCCCGGCAGCGCTCTACGTCCACTACAAGACCAAGGAAGAGCTGCTCCACCGGATCAGCCGTATCGGCCACGACAAGGCGCTCGCCATCCTGCGTACGGCGGCGGACAGTGAGGGCAGTGCGGCCGAGCGCCTCTCCGTCGCCGTGCGCTCCTTCGTCCGCTGGCACGCGGCGCAGCACACCACCGCGCGCGTGGTGCAGTACGAACTGCAGGCGCTCGGCGATGGAGCCCGCGCCGAGATCGTCGCGCTGCGCCGCCAGACCGATGCCGCCGTGCGGGGCATCATCCAGGACGGTGTGGCGGCGGGCGAACTCGACGTGCCGGACGTGCCGGGCACCACGCTCGCCGTGCTGTCCCTGTGCGTGGACGTCGCGCGCTGGTTCGACGTGAACGGTTCTCGGACACCCGACGAGGTCGGCGCACTCTACGCCGACCTCGTGCTGCGGATGGTGGGGGCGAAGAAGTAGTTCAGAAGGCGCGCGGGATCAGAAGACGCGCGGGATCAGAAGACGCGCAGGATCAGAAGGCGCTCAGAAGTAGTAGCGGGACACCGGCTCCGCCACGCACACCGGCTTGTCGCCACCCTCGCGCTCGACAGTGACCGCGGCCGTGACCTGGACGCCGCCGCCCGCCTCTGTGACCTCCTTGAGCACCGCCGTGGCGCGCAGTCGAGAGCCCACGGGTACGGGGGAGGGGAACCGGACCTTGTTGGTGCCGTAGTTGACGCCCATCTTCATACCCTCGACGCGCATGACCTGCGGGACGAGCACGGGCAGCAGCGACAGCGTCAGATAGCCGTGCGCGATGGTCGTGCCGAACGGTCCGTCGGCCGCCTTCTCGGGGTCCACGTGGATCCACTGGTCGTCGCCGGTCGCCTCCGCGAACAGGTCGATCCGCTTCTGGTCGATCTCCAGCCAGTCGCTGAGCCCCAACTGCTCGCCCACCGCCGCCTTCAGGTCGTCGGCGGATGTGAAAATCCTCGGCTCTGCCATGTTCCTGGCCTCCCGCGTGACTAAAGCTAAGCGACTGCTTAGCATGGTCCGGCGTGGGGCCCATGTCAACGTACCGGGACGTACGGACGGTGGGTGTGACGAGGTGGGTAGGCTTCAAGAGGTGCCCCAGATTCCAGAGAAGATCCATGAACTCACGGTCGGCCAGCTGTCGGCCCGCAGCGGCGCCGCCGTGTCCGCCCTGCACTTCTACGAGTCCAGGGGCCTGATCAGCAGCCGCCGGACCCCGGGCAACCAGCGCCGCTACCAGCGTGACGCACTGCGCCGCGTCGCGTTCGTACGAGCCGCGCAGCGCGTCGGCATCCCGCTGGCCACGATCCGCGACGCACTCGTCGAACTCCCCGAGGGGCGCACTCCGACGCGGGAGGACTGGGCCAGCCTCTCGGAGGTCTGGCGGACCGAACTCGACGGGCGCATCGAGCAGTTGCGCCGCCTGCGGGACCATCTCACGGACTGCATCGCCTGCGGCTGTCTGTCCCTGGAGACCTGTGTGCTCTCCAACCCGGACGACGTCTTCGGCGAGAAGCGGGCGGGCTCGAGACTCATGATGGAGCGCGTCTCGGAGAAGCGGAGACCCAAGCGGCGGGAGAAGGAGCCGGAGGACCACTGCTGAAGCAGGGCGGCGCGGCGGTGGCCCCGGACTCTTGTCCGCGCGCGGATCAGCGTGCGGATCCGGCGACACGGAGACCGCCGTGCCGATGTCCCTGCCGAGGTCAAGCTCGCCGTCCACACGGAGATGTCGTGCCGTCGTGGGGCATCATGAGGGGCATTGCGGCATCCCGTGCACGGGGGGTGCGGATCGGCGCACCCCCGCCGTGCTAGGTCTCATTGGTTCCCACAGAAGAGCCCCGACTGTTCTGCCTCCAGGCGCCACAGCCGGTGTCGAGGCACCGACCGCGCTCAGCCCTTCGTGCCTCCGAGCTCCCCCAACCTCTCGGCTCCGCTCGACCAGGGTGACCCATGCTCTCGCGACAGCGGCGCGTTCCTGCGGCTCAGACCGACACCAGCAGCCGCGCCCGCCTGGCCTCCGCCATGGCCTCGGGCGTAAGAACGGGCCGCGGCACCACGATTCCGCAGCTCGTGCAGATCGGCCCCGAGCACGGTTCATGGGCCAGGTCGTACTTCCATGTGAGGCGCTCGCCCGAACACACCGGGCAGACCGAGCCGGGCTCGCGCTCGAGGGCCGTGATGAGTCGGCGCAGCACCTCCGCCAGCGGCTCGTGGGGGTGGAGCCGGGGGTCGTCGCACCACGCGACTCCGAAACCGCCCCAGGTCAGCCGGTGCCAGTCGTCCACACTGGCCGGCCTGCGCAACCCGCTGTACTTCTCCTTCCTGCGGCGCTGGGCGAAGGCGTCCTCGTAGGCGAGCCACACCGAGCGCGCCTCCTCGAGTTCGTCGAGCGCGGCCACCAGCCGCGCCGGATCCGGGGACCGGTCCTCGGGCCCGAAACCGGCCCGAGAGCTCAGGTGGCCCCAGGTGGCCCGATGTCCGTAAGGGGCGAACCTTTCAAGGCACTTGCGCAGCGAGTAGCGTCGCAGTGCGAGATCACTCCTCGGATCGCGCACCTGTCTCGCCAGACTCCGGAAACCGGCCATCGCCCTGCACCTCCGTCACACATGCACCTGTACTTCGGTCACTTCGGCCGTCGTCGTACGGACGTCGCCGAATAGACGTATCACCACCGGATTCGGCTCCATCCAATTTCCGACGACCGCCATCAGACTCCCCGTCAGATCCGCCAACGCCCCGTCACCTCCCGTCGGCACCCCGTTGGAACGGCTTTCGGGTCGACTGCCGAACCCCTTTTGGTCAAGACGGTGCTCACCCTCCACGACGGCAGCAGCTTCCCGTAGGGGAAGGAGCTCGCGAACCCTGCTCCGTCCGGACATGGGCTCCCCCTGGTCGAGCTGGTCGAACTGGTCGAGCGGAGCCAAGAGCTTGGGGAGCAGGGGAGCATGTGTGACTTCCGTGGTCGCGCAAGCCGCCACGGGCACGCCGGAGCGCGGACCGGCTCCGGGGAACGAAACGGACGCAACCCGTCGGACACCCTTGTCGCCAGGGCCGCCGCCTGTCCTTCGTCGCTTCCACTGGTACATACCGACCGGTTAGCCTGTCACTGCATGCAGCAGAGCCGATTCGCGTCGCGTCGAACGAGAGCTGCGTAGGTGGTGCGGACAGTGCGGGCAGCCCTGACAACGATCGGGGACTTTGGGAAGGCAGGTGGCGGCAAGTGCCCAGGACGATGGACGGGGACGCTACGCCTGTCCCGAGGCGGCTGCTGGCCGCCGCCACCAGGCTCTTCGCCGAGCAGGGGTACGACCGGACGTCGGTGCAGGAGATCGTCGAGGCGGCAGGCGTCACCAAGGGTGCGCTGTACCACTACTTCGGTTCCAAGGACGACCTTCTGCACGAGGTGTACGCACGCGTGCTGCGCGTCCAGCAGGAGCGCCTGGACGCCTTCGCGGACGCCGAGGCGCCCGTGGAGGAGCGGCTGCGGGCCGCCGCGGTGGACGTGGTCGTCACGACGATCGACAACCTCGACGACGCGGCGATCTTCTTCCGCTCCATGCAACAACTCAGCCCCGAGAAGAACAAGCAGGTACGTGCCGAACGCCGGCGCTACCACGAACGGTTCCGCGCCCTGATCGAGGAGGGCCAGGATGCGGGCGTCTTCTCCAAAGCCACGCCCGCCGACCTGGTGGTGGACTACCACTTCGGTTCCGTTTACCACCTGTCGACGTGGTACCGCCCCGACGGGCCGCTGAACCCGCAGCAGGTGGCCGACCACCTCGCCGACCTGCTGCTGCGGGCCCTGCGGCCGTAGGGCCGGGGGGGTGGCGACCGGGCGGCGGGGGGGGGGGGGGGGGTGGTGGCGGGCGACCCGCCCCCC
>CAMLJW010000442.1 GCA_946480485.1 uncultured Streptomyces sp.
CCCAGCGGGCGACCGCTGGAATCCCCCGCCTTTAGGCGGGGGAGGAAGTCAAGCGGCTCAGCGAACCACGAAGGCGGGCCCGCTCCCAAAAGGGGCCCGCCCCCCAAGGGGCTCGCTCACTCCAGCGAGTCCTCGACCGAGGACAGCGGGACCGCGTACAGCACCCGTTCGGGGAGCGCGGCCGTCTGTCCCTTGGTGTTCCCGTTCGCAGCCCGTTCCGTCAGCGTCCACAGCTCGCCGGTCTTCTGCCAGTACGACATGGACTCGGTGTGCCGCCCCCAGCAGGCGTACGACTGGCTCGAACCGCACTTCGCTGCCTTCGCGGCGCTCTCGTTCTGCTGCCAGAGCGTGCCGTGCTTGTCGCGGGCGCCCGGTGCGTGGTCGACGTACCAGTTCGTCTCGCTCGCGCCGCTCGGCCGGTGCGCGAGCACGCCCTGCAGACCCACCGCCTCGGTCTCGTACGCCTCGTCAGCGTTGACGCGTCCGCGGGGGTCGCCGGCGAGCAGGCCCGGGCGGTCGCCCGCGGTGCTGTAGTCGTAGCGCCACACGCGGGCCGGCTCGCCACCGTCCGAGCGGAACCATTCGTTCGCGACCAGGCTGTCCGGTGTCGAGGTGCGGTCCAGCGAGACGGAGGCGAAGCAGGGGACGTGGTCGCTGGTCGTGGCGTCGCACCTGCCGCCGGTGAGGCTGTACGAGCCGACGGCCGGCATCACGTACCGGTAGTGGTGCGCCGACCAGCCGTCGCTCACCTTGCCGACCGTGTCGCTGATGACATCGGCGCGCAGGATGCGGGCCATGTCGAACACGTACAGGGCGTTGTTGCCGACGGCGTCGTTCCTGGCGGTGACTATCAGCTTGTCCTGATACCAGACCATGCCTCCCATGCGGGAGCGGACGGCCTCGAAGTCCTTGCCGCCGTCCAGCGGGGCGACCAGCAGGACCCAGCGGTACTTGAGGTCATCGGGGTCGTTCGCGTCGATGAAGGCGACCTTGGCGAGGCCCCGGTCCTTCTTCGGTACGCCGGCCGGCCCGTCGTTGTGCGTCCAGCCGGCCAGGATCACGCGGTTGGAGCCCCACCTGCCGTCCTGGTCGGCGTCACCGGAGGTGGTGACCGACTGGGGCAGCCACTTCGTGGTCCTCGCGTCCCGGTCCTCCCAGCAGTAGGCGCGCGTGGCGGCCGGTTCGACGGGTAGGGCCGCCTTCTCGGCGGTGTCGCAGTCGGCCTTGGCGCGCATCACGTGGTTGGCGTTCTTGAGGACGCCGTCCACGCCGACGTTCCCGCCCATCCCGCTCTGCAAGGTGTCCAGGGTGCCCCCGTCGACCAGATTCTCCCGCAGTTGGAGTTTGTCGGTCTCTGAGGACGCGGTGAGCGGCACGAGTGCGCCCGGGTTTTCGCTGCTCGCGGCCTGCGACGTACTGATGAAGCCGGCGGTGACGGTGAGGGCGAGCGCGGTCCCGGCCAGACTCGCCCGCAGTGCGCGGCCCTTCCTGCGGCGGCGGTGCCTGCCCTGATACGTCATAGGTCCTCCCGTCGCCGGCCAACTTCCCCCCGCGATCAGTGCGTTGAACCGGAGGAAGAAATCTGGGGGGCCGTGAGATGGATGGTACGTCAGGTGTCGCCGTGCCTGGCCGAATACCTCGCAACACGTGGCACGAGAGGAGGACACCGCGAAGGGGCGCGGGCTGCGCCCTCATGCGGCACGCGCGGTGTATTGAGCGGCGACTCCCTGTCGAGCGACTAGGAGACGGGTCGCGCCCGCTCCACCACCCCCGCCAGGTCCAGGCTGTGCGGCAGCGTCCCGAACGCCGTTCCCCAGTCCCCGCCGAGGCGTGACGCGCAGAACGCGTCGGCGACCTCCGCGGGCGCGTACCGCACGAGCAGCGAGCCCTGCAGCACCAGAGCGATCCGCTCGGTCAGACGCCGGGCGCGGCCCTCAATGCCTTCCAGGTCGGCGAGTTCGGCGAACAGGCTCTTGATCGCCCCGTCCAGCCGATGATCGGCGCCGCGCGCCCGGCCGACCTCCTCGAGGTACGCGTTCAGGGCCTGCGGCTCGCGCTGCAGGGCGCGCAGCACGTCGAGCGCCTGGACGTTGCCGGCGCCCTCCCAGATGGAGTTGAGCGGCGACTCGCGCAGCAGTCGCGGCATGCCGGACTCCTCCACGTACCCGTTGCCGCCCAGGCACTCGGACGCCTCGGTCACAAGGGGCGTACAGCGTTTCGTCACCCAGTACTTCGCGGCCGGCACCGCGAGCCGCAGGAACGCCCGCTCCCGCTCGCTCCCGTCGTCGTAGGCGGCGGCCAGCCGCAGCGTCAGCGTCGTCGCGGCCTCGGACTCCAGCGCGAGATCGGCCAGTACGTTGCGCATCAGCGGCTTGTCGATCAGCTTGCCGCCGAAGGCTTCGCGGTACGTGCAGTGGTGCACGGCCTGCGCGACCGCCTGCCGCATGAGGGAGGCGGAGCCGAGCGCGCAGTCCAGCCGGGTCGCCGCGACCATCTCGATGATGGTGCGCACCCCGCGCCCCTCGTCCCCGACACGGCGCGCCCGGGTCCCGTCGAACTCGACCTCGCTCGACGCGTTCGACCGATTGCCGAGTTTGTCCTTGAGCCGCTGGATGCGGAACACGTTACGCGTGCCGTCCTCCCGTACACGCGGCACGAGGAAGCACGTCAGGCCGCCCGGTGTTTGCGCCAGCACAAGGAAACCGTCCGACATGGGCGCCGAGCAGAACCACTTGTGGCCCGTCAGCTCGTACGTCCCGTCATCGGCGAGCGGCCGCGCCGACGTCGTGTTCGTCCGTACGTCGCTGCCGCCCTGCTTCTCCGTCATGCCCATACCGAAGAGCACACCCGCCTTCTGCGCGGCGGGACGCAGATCCTGGTCGTAGACGGTGGACGTGAGCCGCGGTTCCCATTCGGCTGCGAGCGCCGGGTCCGTGCGCAGCGCGGGCACCGCCGCGTGCGTCATCGACAGCGGGCAGCCGCTGCCCGCCTCGACCTGCGTCCAGATCAGGAAACCGGCCGCGCGTCGCAGATGCCCGCCGGGCCGCGCCCAGGCCGCGGTCAGACCCGCCGCGACGCCCTTGCCGAGCAGGCGGTGCCAGGACGGATGGAAGTCGACCTCGTCGACGCGGTGCCCATAGCGGTCGTGCGTCCGCAGCCGGGGCGGATTCTCATTGGCCAGCTCCCCCCACTCCTGGGCCTGAGCGGAACCGGCGGTGCGCCCCAGGGCCGACAGTTCCTCCCGCGCCTCGTCGAGCAGCCCCGGATCGAGATGCCGGTCGACCGCTTCCGACAGCGCCCGGTCGGTGCTGAAGACGTCATATCCGACCAGCGGCGGAGCCTGGTTGGTCACTTCGTGGGTGCCGGTTGCCATGCAGGAAAACCTACCCCCGGGTACGGCTGCGGTCACCTCCCGGAAGCAGGGGCCTCGCCGCGGGGCGCGCCGCCGGCCGGTCCGCCCCGCGATCCGGGTGCACGGCTCTGGCGGGGGTGAAGACCGCACGTCGCGCCAGATACGGTTAGGGAGTGCAGCCAGTGAGTGAAACACCAGAGGGCCCGTCCGGTCGGCTCCACCGGGCACGTGCTCTCTACCGGAATGTCTCCAAGCGCCGGACTGTCTGGCTGCTGCTCAAGGACACCGTCAATTCCTGCGTCGAGTACCGCATCCTGGGGCTCGCCGCCGAGGCCGCGTTCTTCACGCTGCTGTCCGTGCCGCCGCTGCTGCTGAGCATGCTCGGACTGCTCGGCTACGTGGACGACTGGACCGGTGCCGACACCATCGCCAGTGTGGAGACCAACCTGCTGGAGGCCTCGCGCACGATCCTCTCGGACAAAGGCGTCGCGGAGATCGCCCAGCCGATCCTCCATGACGTGATGAAGGGCGGCCGGCCCGACGTCATCTCCCTCGGCTTCCTGTTCGCGCTGTGGTCGGGCTCGCGCGCGGTGAACGTCTTCATCGAGACCATCACCGTCATGTACGGCCTCGACGGCGTCCGCGGCATCGTCAAGACCCGGCTGATGGCGTTCCTGCTGTTCATCGTGGCGCTGCTGATCGGCTCCATCGCGCTGCCGCTGATGGTCGCGGGCCCGGATGCCGTGGTGGGCCTCGTGTCGTGGTCGACGACGGTCGTGCAGATCCTCTACTGGCCTGTCGTCATCGTGCTGTCCATCGTCTTCCTGACGACCCTCTACCACGTGTCCGTGCCGGTGCGTTCGCCGTGGATCGAGGACGTGCCCGGCGCCCTGGTGGCGCTCGGGATGTGGGTACTGGGCAGCTTCCTGCTGAGGATCTATCTGACCACCACGATCGAAGGGCCGACGATCTACGGCTCGCTGGCCGCGCCCGTGGCCGTGCTCCTCTGGATCGGCGTCTCGGCGTTCGCGGTGCTCGTCGGGGCGGCCGTCAACGCGGCCATCGACCGGGTCTGGCCGGCCGCCGCCACGGCCGCCGCGCGCGCCGCCAACGAGCGGCTGCGCG
>CAMLJW010000443.1 GCA_946480485.1 uncultured Streptomyces sp.
GCTGCTACTTGGCCATCTGACCGTCGGGAATGTCCAGCGGACCGACGTTGACGCCCTTGCCCTCGTCCCAGTTGTAACGGTCCCAGACGTTCGCCTGGTAGTCGATGCTGATCTTGGGGTTGCCGTTCGCATCCGGAACGGCCGTCACCACACCGATGACGTTGGTGTTGGCGCCACCCACCGCGTAGAACCAGTTGGGGTCAGCCTGCTGGGTGAAGTAGAAGCCCTCGGGCTGCTTCGCCTCGACCGGGAAGGCGACCGGCTTCCCACCGTTCTTCCTGAACTCCTCGAGGGCCTGCTTACGCCAGTCGTCCTGGTTCAGCCGGACTGTGTCGTCGACGTACGTCTTGAAGGCAGGGACGTCCGTCATCATCTTGTCTACAGGCAGGTTCATGGGACTGCCGCTGTTTCCCAGGTAGTGCGCCATGTGGCGGGATGCGTCCGTCATGCCCTTCCAGTCGGCGCCCTCCGTCAGCAGTTCCATCTTCTGCTTGGTGACCCACTCGTCGAAGCCCGGCGACTCGGAGCCGTGCTTTCCCGAGCCTGCGTCCGGCGCGATATGCGGCATGGTGGGGCTCTGTATGCCTGCTGCCATCAGGTCGTCCTTCTGCGCCAGCCAGAGCTGTGCCCGTGCCTCGGGGCTCAGGGACTCCCACAGGCGCCGCAGTTCGGCCCGCTGTTTCGGGTTCGCGTCCCCACCGAGTCCTGCCAATTCCTTCGCGCGCGGCAGTTGTTCCTCGTCGAGGGACGTGTACCTGGTGTGCCCCGCGTTGTGCGGTTCGTTGCCGTGGCTCTTACGCAGCGCGCGTACGGCCGCTGCGTCGACCTCGGCGGCGTGTTGGACGATTCCGGTGAGGGTGTCCGCGTACCACTGGATGCGGTCCTTGGTGCGCTGGTCAGGGCCCTCGGGAGTGCACATCGCCTCCGAGACGCGGACCGTGCCGCCCGGACCGTCAAAGACGAGGAGTCCCGGGTCCGGTGGAGTGCGTGCCGGGTCACCCTTGCGTGCCGAGTCGGTGAGGCTCTGCGCCTGCTTCTGGTACCGCGTCAGCTCGGCGTTCGCGTCGCTGAGGACGTTGGCGATGCTCTCGGCCTCCGTCTGGAGGTCCGTGAACTCCTTGGCCGTCTTGCGCACGAAGCCCTTGGTCACGGTGGCGTTGACGCCCTTCCAGCGGGCTCCGTCAGACTTCCTCGTCAAGCCGTCCCGTACGTCGGTCGTGAGCTTGGCCAGTTCGCCGGCCATCGTTCTCCAGTCGGACGCGGCCGTGCCCAGTTTGGTGAGGTCCAGAGCCATCAGGTCCGAGTACGAGAAACCCCCATGGTGCTTCCTACTTGAAGTAGTCGTTCAGCGCCGAGACGGGCAGCGGCCCTGTGCGGCCACGGATATCGGCGGCGATCCTGGCGTCCTCCTGCGCGTGCAGTTTCTTGCTGTAGTCGAGGTGGTTGGAGATGTGCGCGCAGGCTTGCAGGACGTGCTTCATCTGCGAGGTCCAGATCTCGACGGTCGACTCCAATTCCGAACCGAGCCCGAGGTTGTGGCCCTTGAGCGCGGCGGCCGCCTGCATGGTGGACCCGGATCCGTTCTTGTCCGCGCCCGTCCCGGCGATGTCGGCCTTCTTCTTCAACTCGCCGTGGAGGATGAATGCCTCGTGACCGACGGCCCCAAGGCCGTCCTGGTGCACCACGAGATCCGAGTCACCAGCACCTCCCGGCCCGGCCTGATTCAGCTGCATCCGGCCAGCCCGGCCCTCCGCCGCCGCAGCTTTGGCCCTCTCCCACTCTTCCCAAGCCAATTCATCCCCCGTCCCCCGGCATCCTGCGACGGGCCTGGCAATGGCTGCCACCTGTCGCTCACGCAAATCTATCAACTCCTCTGCGACGGACGGAAGTTCAGCTCGACCCGCGCCTCGGTTCCCCGGGCGGGCCCCCACTCGAATCCTTGACCACAACACGCTGAACAGCGGAAACCCCACACCCACAGCACTGACATCACGATCGGCGGGAAGCCGACCGGGCGCCGGGCGGAGGCTGTCACACCCCTCGCCCGGCGCCCTGAGCGTAACGAGGTCCGGGCAGGGGCCGGCCCCGGCTGCTGTCCCACGGGGGAGAGGTCGATCGAACCCTCAGGCCTCCACGGTCTGGCACCGGCTTCAGACCCTGCCTCGTCAACCGACAGCAAGGAGACTCGGTTTACCGCGGTAAACAGCGAGCCAGCCGGTGCGGCACTCACTGGGGAACGATCCGCAGCGCCAGCGGAGCTGTTTACCGCGGTAAACAGCGAGACGGCCCCCGCTGACGGATCGGAAGCCGAGGAACCGGCTTCTGTCGCGGAAGAAGCCCACTCTGAGCAGGACAAGTACGCTCGCAGGCCCCTCAGCCGGTCGAGCCCGACGAAGAGGCCCCGACCAGCAAGTCGTCGTCCTGCCCAGCCGCCTCCTGCTCGTTCCGCGTCAGGTCCCCCTCCGATGAGGCGTCCGGAACCGGCATCTCCTCGACGGGGGCTTCTCCTTGGGCGGAGTCGCTCAGGTCTGCCTGCCACTTATCGCCCGGACGGGGGCGCCGACCGAGGACCGTCCGCTCCCTGGAGCGGTACGCCCGCCCCGGCGTCGACGCGGTCGCACGTCGCCGAACGCGACCCAGCCACCCGCCGCCGGGGCTGAGCCGCACACCATTGCCTCGGCGTACGGTGGAGATGTGACCGTCGAGTGCGCCTTGTAGGTGACCAGTAGACTCGACAGCTGTGGCGGACACCCAGTACGAAGACGTGTGAGGTCGGGATGCGGTGGGCGTAGCGGCGTACGGACAAGCAACAGGGCCGGACAGGGTGTCTCCGATGCTGTTGGCGAATCCGGTCAGCGGCTCCAAGTGGCGTGGGAGTCTCAGCGAACGCCCTGCTACACGGCGTTCGCTGAGACTGCGAGCCCATTCGGCCCCGCCCGCTTCCCGCCCGGGGGATTCGCCAACGGCGTCGGGTGTCTCCTACCCGGCCCCGCTGCCGTAGAAGTCAGCCTGAGACCTCCTCGAAGGTGGCTGCGATGAGCCCCGGGAGGCGAGCCGGCGCACCACACCCCGGCACATCACACGTCCTGCGGCAACATGACGAGCGCGGTGGTGCCGCCGGAGTCCGACGGGCGCAGCTGGATCCGGATGCCGTGTCGCAGGGACAGGCGGCCGGCCACGAACAGACCCATGCGGCGGGAGACGGAGACGTCCACGGTGGGCGGCGAGGCAAGCCGCTCGTTGATCGCCGCGAGATCCTCGGGGGAGAGGCCGATGCCGGTGTCGTGGATCTCGATCAGTACGCGGCCGTCGGGCAGCGCGTGACCGGTGACGCGGACCTTGGTCTGCGGCGAGGAGAACGAGGTGGCGTTCTCCAGCAGCTCGGCGAGCAGGTGCACCAGGTCGTTGACGACGCGGCCCGCGACCTCGGTGGTCGCCACGGCGGCCAGCTCGATGCGCTCGTACTGCTCCACCTCGGAGGCCGCGGCGCGCAGCACGTCGACGAGCGGCACCGGGTGCGTCCAACGGCGACCTGGCTCCTCACCCGCGAGGACGAGGAGGTTCTCGCCATTACGCCGCATTCGGGTGGCGAGGTGGTCGAGCTTGAACAGCAGGGACAGCTGGACTGGGTCGCCCTCGCGGGACTCCAGCTCGTTGATGAGCGAGAGCTGACGCTGGATCAGGCCCTGGGATCGGCGCGAGAGGTTGGTGAACATCGCGTTGACGTTGCCCCGCAGCAGGGCCTGCTCGGCGGCGAGGCGCACCGCCTCGCGGTGCACGTCATCGAAGGCCGCGGCTACCTGGCCGATGATGCCCCGGCCGTGGACACCCACTGACATGACGGAGGTGTCGACGTCCAGCGGGCTGGCCTCGGACAGCTGCTTGACCAACCCGGGCAGACGGTCCTGGGCGACCTCGATGGATACATCCCTGATCTGGCGTAGCGCCTGTGCCTTCGTCTTCCCGAACAGGGGACGAATCGAGCGCCGTCTGCGGCGGGCACCGAGAACGATCTCGGATGCCTGCACCTCCGCCCTTTCCAAGGTCTCGCTCGCTGAACGGAGCATTTCGTCTCTGCGGGCACTGGCTTCCAGATGCAGATCGGCCGCTTCGCGTCGGGCTTGCTGTCGAAGGTCCTGAACTTCGCTGTCGATGCGAAAGCTCAGATCCTGGACATGCTCTTGCATCGCCTCGGCATCACTGCGCGCCTGAGAGATGATCAGCGCCGCTTCCGCTTGCGCCTCGGCGCGGAAATTCTCTGCCTGCGCGTGTGCCTGGGTTCGGAGTGCTTCCGCCTCTCGTAGCGCCTCCGCGACTATCCGCCTACTGGCCTGCCGGACGCGGCCTATCGGCGCCTGGACCTGTCGCTGCGCGTACTTGACGGATGTCCACCGTGCGCGCCACTTGTCGATCAATTCAGGATGAGCGGTGAAGGCTGGAAGGACGTCGGCGGCGGGC
>CAMLJW010000444.1 GCA_946480485.1 uncultured Streptomyces sp.
CGCTGGTCGTCCTGGCCGGCAAGGAGTACGGCTCCGGCTCGTCGCGCGACTGGGCCGCCAAGGGCACCGCGCTCCTCGGCGTCAAGGCCGTCATCGCCGAGTCGTACGAGCGCATCCACCGCTCGAACCTCATCGGTATGGGCGTCCTTCCGCTCCAGTTCCCGGAGGGCGCCGGTGCCGAGTCCCTCGGCCTGACCGGCGAGGAGACCTTCTCCTTCACCGGCGTGACCGAGCTGAACGAGGGCCGTACACCCCGCACGGTCAAGGTCACCACCGACACCGGTGTCGAGTTCGACGCGGTCGTCCGCATCGACACCCCGGGTGAGGCGGATTACTACCGCAACGGCGGCATCATGCAGTACGTGCTTCGCCAACTTGTCGGTTCTTGACCTGACGTGAACGAGCGCCCTGCCCCTGCATCTCGCGGGGAGCGGGGCACTCGCGCTCGACGGGGCGGAAGACGCGCCTGCGACATGATCGCACGCGATCTGTTCCCGGAGCGGAGCTGCGCATCCTACGACGACGAAGAACTGCGCACCTGGTGCCAGGTGCGGGGTTCTTCTGTCCTTGCGAGCGTGTGGCGAACTGAGCGCCGCTAGGCGATGTGCTGCAGCCGCGTGTCGTCGCCGTCGCTCAGCCGGAGGATTGCGACGATGCGATCGATCTTGTCCCTGCCGAGAATCTCGTCCGTGCAGGTCAGCCCGCCTGCTGGTACTCGTGGAGGGTGCCGCCGAGGCGGCGCGTCGTCGTATGTCGAGGTGGGCGATGGCGTCCGGGTCGGTGATCGGCGGAGGCAGGGGGTGCAGCGGGCGGGCGTCTGCGATGCCTTGGTGGGGCCGGTGGGAGTTGTAGTGCTGTTCGAACTCGCGCAGGGCGTGGAGCAGGTGGCGCTGGTTCCAGAGCAGGGTGCGGTCCAGCAGTTCGCGTCGGCAGGTCTGCACCCACCGTTCCATGAGCGCGTTCATCCGCGGCATCCGGATCCCGCTGAGTACGACCTCGATCCCCGCATCCTCAAGGACGGTGTCGAACAGGGCGGGGTACTTCCCGTCACGGTCGCGGATCATGAACCGGGCCCGGCAGCCGGCATCCTCGAGATCCATGACGAGGTTCCTGGCGGCCTGCGCCACCCAGAAGGCGGTCGGGTGCGCCGTCGCGCCCAGGACGCGGATGCGCCTTGCCGGCGTGCCCGATCACCGCGAACACGTACAGCCGCGCCCCGGACAGGGTGACCGCTTCGAAGAAGTCACACGCCAGCAGGGCATCAGCGCTGGGAGCGCAGAAATGCCGTCCAGGTGCTGGAACCCCGCTCGGGTACCGGGTCGATCCCCGCCTCCTTCAGGATCTCCCACACCGTGGAGGCGGCCACCTGCACGCCCAGAACCAGCAGCTCGCCGTGGCCGTGGATGCGCCGGTAGCCCCAGCCGGGATTCTTCCGCGCCAGACGCAGCACGAGAACGCGGATCGAGCGCACCGTACGCGGCCGACCCGCACGCTTGGACCGGGAACGGGCCGCGTGGCGGCGCGAGACCAGGTCACGGTGCCAGCGCAGCACAGTGTCCGGGCGCACCAGCAGCCGCGCCCGGCGCAGCACACCGCGCGGGAGCCGGTGCAGCAGCGCGGCCAGGAACACCCGGTCACTCGGGGCGAACCGTAACCGATCCCGGCCGAGCTGGCGTTCCAGCACCGTGATCTGATGACGCAGCGCGAGGATCTCCGCGTCCTTGTCCTGGTTGCTCACCGGCAGCAGCCGCAGCAGGGCGAACACGTTCGCCACACCCAGATAGCAGCCGTCGGGCGCGTTGTCGGCCTGGATGACGACGCGCCCCGTGAACACGGCCGCCGACCTTCGCACCCTGTGCCGGTACTCCCGCGTGGACGGCCCGCTGACGTGGCAGGCGCCGTGCCACCTCCGACGGCTTCGTCTTCTGATCGACCGGCTGTGAGTTCGGGTCCGACTCAAGCATCAAGGAAGGCCGAGATCTGACATCGGACCGCATCCGGAGGTCGAGTCTGGCGCACGCACTCCGTGACCTCCACTGGGCTTCCGAATACGTTCCGAATACTATGGATCCATGACCATCGCAGCAGACCTCCCCGTGGGGACTCGGCGCTCCTCGGACCTGAGCAAGCACTCCGCCGAGGTCTTCGCCGAGGCCGAGGACCACCCCGTGACGGTGACCCGGCGCGACGGCGAGGCTCTGGTCCTGATGTCGCAGCGCGAGGCCGAGGGTCGTGCCCGCTTGCTGAACTTTGCCGCGCAGCTCATCACCGTCACCCTCGACGACCGCGGCTCGCTCGCCGAGCGGATGTCCAAGGCCTTCCCTTGGATGCTCGCGCTGTCGCCGGCCGACCGGGAGTCCTGCGCGCAGGACCTCGTCGATGCGGCGCGCGCGTCGTTCTCCACCGACCAGCCGCACCTCGCGATCGCAGAGCTGACCTCCTGGAAGGAGACGGCCACTGCCGTCGCGGCCGGGCTCAGCAGCGGCAGCGCCGGTCTGGAGTGGCTCGACGACGATGAGACCGTGGAACGTCCGTAGCCGTGGCGGCCGCCAGGAAGGGCGAGCTGGTTCCTCGCCCTCCGAAGAAGATCGAGTACGAGATCCGCTTCGCCACAGCCGACGCGCAGAAGGGATGGCGCGACCTCGTCGCGACGATCCGCAACCCCTGACGAAGACCTGGGACTTCCTCACGCGGCCGCCACGAGTACCGCTCCCACGGCCCCCAGCCGTCCGGTGTGGCGCTCTACGTCCACGACGTGCACTGGCCTGAGAGCCTGCCCGGCGCAGGGTCGGCGTGCTCTACGCTCACGGTCGTGCGTGCCGAGCGTCGAACTGACCGTGGTACATCGCTGCTGTTCTCGGCTGTGTCGTCTGCTGCAGCTGATGAACCCAACAGTTGCCTCCTTCCGACCAGGTCCATCTGCGACAGGTGCATCGGCGCCTCACGCTGCCACCGGCGGTACTTGCGCGGATGCTGCTGTTCCTGGGCGCGGCCAGGCCATTGCGGGACAGCACCCGGTCGACCGTGGCCCGCGACGGCGCCGACTCCAGCCCGCGGCCGGACAGCTCGTGGGATATCCGGCGGGCACCCCACCGGGGATGCCGGCGGCGCAGCTCGCAGATCTCGGCCTCAACCTCGGCGGACAGGCGCGTGGGACTGTTCCGCGGGCGGCGGGAGCGATCCAGCAGACCGGGCATGCCCTCCTGCTCGAACCGCCGCCGCCAGCTGTGCAGGGTCTGGCGCGACGTGCCGTACCGGGCCGCGACCTCACCGATCGGGGCGGACCACGGGCCCGTGAGCCAGCGGGCCAGTACGGCAGTTGGGCCGCATTCCCGGGGACGGGGATGCGGCCCTGCTGTTGGCGGGCGCCGGGGTGTGAGCGGGGGCACGAGGTGTCGGGCTCACGCTGCACCGGCTACGGCACTCCGTGCCGACGCACGATGCCGAGCGAGGCAGCTCCACCCCGATGCTGCTGGCCCGCTCCCGCCACGCCTCCGTCCGCTCCCCGGAGCGGTACGCCCGCCCCGGCGTCGACGCGGTTGCGGCCCACGTCGCGTGCATCCGACCCGGCCGCCCGCCGGCGGAGCTGAACCTGGAGCACTCACAGCGTGCCCACCGAACGACACGACGCTCCGAGCGGCATCGTCCCAGGCCGGCGATATCCGTTGCTTCTGCGGCCGTTGCTACAGCGACCCGAAGGAGACGGTATGGGCCACGGCGGGAGTAGCGCGGTTTTCCCGGATAAGGGAAGGGGCGCGGTGCAGTGTTGCCAGTGAGTGGGGGGAGCGGGCACTGGGCCAGGGCTTCAAGGTTGTCTCATGGCTCGGGATCAGACGCTCCAGCGGGCTCGCCAGGTCAACTCTCAGCCGTCGGGACCACATCGCGCCACTCTGGTTCTCGCTGCCACGTGCCTGGGCATCACAGACCTGGTGATGTCGGAAGCCCACGCTGACGGACGCGCCACACTTCGTATTGATCTCAACGGGAAGAGGTACCGATGGCGACCTGGGGACTGATCCGCGAGACAACAAACGTGAAGCACTGGGACAGCTACATCACAGAGACACACGTGTTGGCATATGTGGAAGGTACGTACGAAGAAGCCCTGGCGGAGTTGGAGCTGCATGCTCGGCGCTTAATGGCTCATCATCCCAAGAAGCGAAAGCGCCGCCGGCTCTTCCGCAACGGCGACGACTTCCTGATGGTCGTCGATGACGCCGCCTGGCGGTCCTCGGGCACTCGGTACACGGTCGCGGAGCTGCTGGAGGACACCGCCGCACCGGCGAAGCCAACGAATACATGCGGGGCCACGATGACGTCGAAGGACTCCGGGCCGAACGGCAGGCGCTCTCCGCGGAACCGGACGTAGCCGACGTCAGGGTGCCGGGCCGTGACGACGTCATCACCGGCGACGACCACCTCGTGGCCCTGGTCCGCGAGCACGTA
>CAMLJW010000445.1 GCA_946480485.1 uncultured Streptomyces sp.
CGACGGTGGTCAGACCGGGAGGACCGAGACCCGCTGCGTCGCAGACGACGACACCGGCGCCGGTGGCCTCGAGCCTCGCGCGCACCTCCTCGCACAGCCGCGGCGCCTCGTCACGGGTGACGGGGCCGGCCAGCACGATGACGTCGGGTGTCATGGCGTCCACGAACGGTAGACCGGGTGGCGCCGCGGAACTCATCGCCGGCCAGGCCACCGGGCGCGGCCGCCCAGGCGGACGCCGCTTCGAACGGGACCGGTGCAGGTCCACCGATCCCGTTCACCCGAAAGGGAAACGGCAGGTCAGACGATACGTTCCAACACCACCGGCGAGGCCGTGAAGTGTGTGCCGGGCGCCGCGATGTCGTACGAGCCCTCGACCGCCTCCAACGCGTACGCGAAGCGCTCCGGGGTGTCCGTGTGGAGGGTCAGCAAGGGCTGGCCCTCCGTCACCGGGTCGCCCGGCTTGGCGTGCATCTCGACGCCGGCGGCCGCCTGCACCAAGTCCTCCTTGCGGGCGCGGCCGGCGCCCAGGCGCCAGGCGGCGATGCCGACGTCGTACGCGTCGAGGCGGGTCAGTAGGCCCGAGGAGTAAGCCTTGATCACGTGCTGCTCGCGGGAGGTCGGCAGCGGAGCGTCCGGATCGCCGCCCTGGGCCGCGATCATGCGACGCCACACGTCCATGGCCGAGCCCTCCGCCAGCGCCTTCGCGGGGTCCGCGTCCTTCAGTCCCGCCGCGTCGAGCATCTCGCGGGCCAGGGCGAGTGTCAGCTCGACCACGTCCGCGGGACCCCCGCCCGCCAGGACCGCCAACGACTCTCGGACCTCAAGGGCGTTGCCCGCCGTCAGGCCGAGCGGAGTGGACATGTCCGTCAGCAGGGCGACGGTCTTCACGCCGTGGTCCGTGCCCAGTTGGACCATCGTGGAGGCCAGTTCACGGGCGTCGGCCGACGTCTTCATGAAGGCACCCGAGCCCACCTTCACGTCCAGGACCAGCGAACCCGTACCCTCGGCGATCTTCTTCGACATGATCGACGAAGCGATCAGGGGGATCGCCTCCACCGTCCCCGTGACATCCCGGAGGGCGTACAGCTTCCTGTCCGCGGGCGCCAGACCGTCACCGGCCGCGCAGATCACCGCGCCCGCGCCGTCCAGTACCGACAGCATCCCCTCACTCGACAGCAGCGCGCGCCAGCCGGGGATCGACTCCAGCTTGTCGAGGGTGCCGCCGGTGTGGCCGAGGCCCCGCCCGGACAGCTGGGGAACCGCCGCACCACAGGCCGCCACCAGAGGCGCCAACGGCAGCGTGATCTTGTCGCCGACGCCGCCCGTGGAGTGCTTGTCGGCAGTCGGCCGGGACAGTGACGAGAAGTCCATGCGCTCGCCGGAGGCGATCATCGCGGCGGTCCAGCGGGCGATCTCGCGGCGGTTCATGCCGTTCAGCAGAATCGCCATGGCAAGCGCCGACATCTGCTCGTCGGCGACCTCACCACGGGTGTACGCGTCGATGACCCAGTCGATCTGTCCATCGCTGAGCTCACCGTGGTCCCGCTTGGTGCGGATGACGGAGATGGCGTCCATGGCCAAGGCTTTCCTTCCGAAGGGCATCGGCCCCTCCGGGGGAAGGAGGGGCCGCCGGGCGTTACGTGCGGAGATGCTCCGGCCCGAAAGCCTGCGGCAGCAGCTCGGAGAGCGGCAGGAACCCGGCCGGGGTCTCCAGGACCAGTTCGGGACCGCCGAACTCGAAGAGCAGCTGACGGCAGCGCCCGCACGGCATCAGGATCCCGCCCTCGCCGTCGACGCACGTGAAGTGCGTCAGCCGCCCGCCCCCGCCGAGTTGCAGCGCCGAGACCAGTCCGCACTCGGCGCACAGGCCGAGCCCGTACGAGGCGTTCTCGACGTTGCAGCCCGAGACCACCCGGCCGTCGTCGACCAGAGCCGCGGCGCCGACCGGGAAGCCCGAGTACGGGGCGTACGCGCGGGACATGGCCTCGCGGGCCGCCGCCCGCAGGGCCTCCCAGTCGACGGTCATGGAGCCGGCCAAGGAGCCAGACATGGAATCGCTCATGGAGCCAGTCTCGGACGAGGTCACCCGCCCTGTCTCCTCCTGTACGGCTCGCGTCCGCGTTCGGCATCCGCAGGCGCTGCGCGGAGAGCGCCAGGACGAGCAGCGTGAGTCGTACGGGGTCGCTGTGACGACCTGGTAGGGGATGAGCGGGAATGGCGTCAGCGCTCGGCGTCCAACAGGGCGGCGGCGGTGAAGAGTTCGACCCCCACGGTGATCGCCGACTCGTCCGCGTCGAAGTCGCCCTGGTGCAGATCCCGGACGCCCCACTCGCCGGGCGTACGCACCCCTAGCCGGGCCATCGCGCCGGGCACGTGCTCCAGGTACCAGGAGAAGTCCTCGCCTCCCAGGCTCTGCTCGGTGTCCTCGACGGAGTACGCGCCGCAGCGGGCTGCCATCGCCTCGCGCAGCAGGTCGGTCGTCGCGGGGTCGTTGACGACCGGCGGGACCCCGCGGACGTAGTTGATCTCCGACTTGGCCCGGTAGAGGTTGGCGATCTCGTCGATGGCGGCGTGCAGGAGGTCGGGCGCGGCCCGCCAGGAGGCGAGATCGAGGCAGCGTACGGTCCCGGAGAGCTCGGCGTGCTGCGGGATGACGTTGCAGGCGTGCCCGGACTCGATACGGCCCCAGGTCACCGCGAGCCCGGACCTGGCGTCGATTCGGCGGGCGACCAGGGCCGGTACGTCGGTGGCCACACGGGCGGCGGCTGTGACCAGGTCGGTGGTGAGGTGGGGTCGCGCGGTGTGACCGCCCGGACCGTCCAGCGCGACCTCCAGCCGGTCGCAGGCGGAGGTGATAGGGCCGTGCCGCAGCCCGATACGGCCCGCGTCGACCCTCGGATCACAGTGCACGCCGACGATCCGCCCGACGCCCTCCAGCGCTCCGCACTCTATGGCGTCCGGCGCACCACCGGGCAGCACTTCCTCGGCGGGCTGGAAGATCAGCCGTACGGCCCGCTTGAACAGCCCTTGCCGGTGCAGCTCGGCCAGCACGAGCCCGGCGCCCAGCACCACGGTCGTGTGGACGTCGTGCCCGCAGGCGTGCGCGCGATCGGGCACGGTCGACCGGTAGGCGCAGTCGGCCTTGGTGTCCGGGATCGGCAACGCGTCGATGTCGGCGCGCAGAGCGAGCATGGGACGGGCCGGGTCCGGGTCGCCGATGTCACAGATGAGTCCGGTCCCGATGGCGAGCACCCGCGGCTGTAGTCCGGCGCGCTCCAGCCGCGCCTTGATCGCCGCGGTGGTGCGGAACTCCTGGTTGCCCAGCTCCGGGTGCATATGCAGGTCGCGGCGGAACGCGACGAGTTCGGCGCGCAGGCCCTCCGGGAGCGTGCCGGGAAGCACGGCATCCCCGGACGTTTCGGCCTCGGACTCTCGGAACATCACTTGGTTCACCCTTTAAAGGGTAGGGCGACGCCATGGCCAAGCGACCCGCGATCAACGAACTTCAGTCCGTTAGAGGAAGAAAATTTGCCCGCGTGGCGCATAGATATCGGCTGGGATGGGTAAACTCGCCCGGCTTTCTGATCGGTTGGATCTTGCAATCGGCTCCCGGAGTCGGCGCCGGGGGCGCTTTTCTCGGGACTCCCGGCGCCCGAGCTTCGGAATCCACCCCCGGGCTACCGGACCGGAGACAGGCTCTCTACGCATTACCACCCATACCATGCATACGGAGCATTGGCGGGTTCTGTTCACTCGCCGGGGTGGGTGGGGAGGGGGCTGCGACGCTCCGGGGGGTCGCGTACGCGACGCTGGACCTTACCGAGCCGCCGCACGTCAGCATCGACGGGTGCATCGTGCCGTTGTCGCCCGGCGTGACGGGCACTGACGGGCACTGACGGCACTGACGGCACTGACGGCACTGACGGGGCAGCACACCATGGCCGACACGGCGTTGCGGGCCGGGATCTTGAGCCCGCTGACGTTGCTGTGACGGTGCATGCATGGAAGGGTGCGCCTTTTGTGGGGGTGAGGGGTGAGTGAGGGGCGACAGGTTGTCACTGGGTCAGCAGGCTGATGTCGTTCTGCGGGGCCTGGGCGTTGGCTTGCGTCAGGACCAGGCTCAACGGCGCGAAGTAGGAGATGTTCGGCTTCCCGACCTTCTCGCCGCAGACTTTTTTCTCCCCGTTCGGATTCGTCGGGTCCGGAAAATAACCCTCACCCCCCAGGAGGATGCCGACCCCATTAACCGTGGTGGTCGCGCTCCAGGTGGGGTCGGTGAAGATCGGACTCCCGCTATCACCCTTTTCTGTGCACATGTTGGCTAGGATCAAGCCGTCCTCGATGTGGTTACCCTCTGATTTCCTCACGCCCACCGCTGTCACTTCCCCACACGTGGTTTGTGTGGTCATCCCGTGCTTGCACACCTTCATGCCAACAAACGGC
>CAMLJW010000446.1 GCA_946480485.1 uncultured Streptomyces sp.
ATCCGGTGGTGCGGTGCCGAAAGCCGCTACCGAGTTGGGTGACTTGGTGACGGCCACCGCCGCGGTGGGTGAGATACGCCCTTCGATGGACGTGCAGATTGCAGGGGCGTCCATGAAAGATGTCCACGGCAACCTGTGTACGGCTGGCTGGGCGGTGGATATCGCGGATCCGAATGGTGGCACTCCGAAAAACGGCGTGATGACCGCTGCACATTGCTTCGATGGTAGCTTTCCCTTCACGCCCAAATTCGATATAGATACCGCAGCGGGGGGTAACACCCAGGGTACCAAGGTGTTGCGCGAGTTTGGTAAGAAAGGGGACTACGGTGTCCTGGAGTTGGGCAACGGACACCGAGGCGACACGAAAATGATCGATGGGATACATGTTGTCGAGGCGATTCAGGAACCAGTCAAGGGTGCAGCCATCTGCAAGGACGGTGCGAAAACCCAACAGACCTGCGGCGAGATCAGTGAGGTAGATGTCTCTATGCTGCTAAAACCAGACGACCCTTTCGGAAGGTACAGATTGGTTGAGAACCTGACGCGTAGTAACTACTGCTCGGAGAAAGGCGACAGCGGCGCTCCGGTATTTTCTGAATTTGATGAGGGAACAAATGTTTTTTCTATCGCTGCAGTTGGTATACACGCAGCCTTGAACAATAGTCGTGACTCCCAAGGGAAGTTGGTGTGCGAATCCTTTTTCACGCCATTGTCGCGTATCGACTTTGAAGGCAAGTTCCGCGTCAGGATCCAGGGCGGATAGTCCTCCGTACTGCAGGCGGGGTTTGTGTCTCACGACAGTGTGATTCGTTGTCCAGCTCGTGGAAACTGTGGGGATGTGGAGCGGTGGGGTGCCTCGCTTGGCGTGCAGCCGAGCTTCGACCGTCACGTTTGAAGTGTTGCTCCGACAAACCTGTCGGGACATCGAGCATGGCGAGGTCCTGGACGATGCCGCCTCAACCGGCGAAGTGAATCGCGCTCGCCCGCTGTAGAGCGCAAACACGTTCTCCGGGCGCCGCAACTCCGAGTACCAAAGGGGGGCGGGTTCACCCTCGGCCGGGGACGTGATGCGTTCCTCCTTCCGAAGTTCTGCCTGTTGCCGAACAAGGGTGGCCACGACGGGTGTGGCCGCTGTCGAGCGGGACTCGATCTGACTGAGAACGCGCTGTACTTCTGCCGGGAGTTCTTCCCCGACCAGCGAGAACTCCGTTGCCCCGACGGGGTGTCGGTCGACGAACGGCACGCGCTGTTCCCGCGGTACGCCGCCGCCTGTTTCCGTCTCATCGGAGCACCGCCGGAGTCGGTGCCGCGCACCACGATCACCGGGCAGTCGGCGCGGGTCGCCACGGCGAGACTGACGGAAAAAGCCGAGCAGTAGGTCCGCCACCTGGCCCCGGCCGCGCCGGCCGGTGACCAGGGCCGTCGCATTGCGCGACTCGCGCACCAGCGTCGTCTCGGCGTCCTCGGGCGACACGGCGGTGGAGCACTTGACGGACCGGAACCGGCGCCAGCACTGGCAATGGCACGGGCACCGGCGTCACCATGGCAGCAGGAGGCTCGTTATGCCCGAAATCAATGAATCCCCGAGCACGGTGAGTGATGTGATGACGCAGACGGTCGTCTCGGTCGGCCGTGACGCGTCCTTCAAGGAGATCGTCGGGCTGATCGATCAGTGGAGGGTCAGCGCCCTCCCGGTGCTGGAGGGTGAGGGCCGGGTCGTCGGTGTGGTGTCGGAGGCGGATCTGCTGGCCAAGGAGGAGTTCCGGGATGCGGACCCCTCTCTGCCCCAGACCCGGATGCCATCAGCCGGGGACCCGTCAGTCGGCCGGCCACGACGCCTGGCCGCGCTGGCCAAGGCCGGTGCCGTCACCGCCGGAGAGCTGATGACGAGCCCGGCTGTCACGGTGCACGCGGACGCCACCGTCGCCCAGGCCGCCCGGATCATGGCGCAGCGGGGCGTCAAACGGCTGCCCGTAACGGACGATCATGGGATCCTGCAGGGCATCGTCAGCCGCAGCGACCTGCTGAGGGTGTTCCTGCGAACGGACGAGGACATCGCCGACGAGGTACGGAACACCGTTCTGGCACAGCTGACCACGGCCGCAAGGCTGCGCGCCTCAGTGGACGACGGCGTGGTCACCCTGACCGGCGAACTCCGCGACCGGTCGCTCGCACCGCTCCTCGCCAGGCTCACGCGCGCCGTCGAAGGCGTCGTCGACGTGCGCGTCGACCTCACCGGGCAGGGCGCCTCCCGAGGCACTGAGCCGGTTTGACGGGGCCTGTTCCGGCCCGGCGGCGAGCGAGGGCACGCCGCCTGCCAAGACCCCGGCGTGGCCCTCGGGGCCGGGATCAGATGTCGCCGCCGACGCCGTCTGCGCCGCGGTCCAGATACGAGGCACAGCCGGGCTCACCCCGATGGACGGGGGCCGCGCCGGCAGCGCGCGCCTCGGCGCAGTTGCCGTAGTACACATCGCCGCGTTCGCCAGAGCCGCCGCCTTCGCCGGAACCGGCGACGTTGCCGGAACCGCTGCCCGCGGCCGGCTGTGCGGTGGCGGTCGCCCTCACGGTCTTCGTCGCCCGGACGACGACGGTGGGCGCCGGTTTCGGCTCGGCCGTCGCGGTCGCGGTCGCGGTCGCGGTCGCGGTCGCGGTGGCGATCGGGCGGGGCTTGGCCGCCGCACGCCGACGGGTGCCTCCACGAGTGTCCTTTCGCTAACATACGGTAGGATTCATTTGCGTGTTCCCGCAGAACTCTGCGGTGAGGCACATCGGGACGTGGCGCAGCTTGGTAGCGCACTTGACTGGGGGTCAAGGGGTCGCAGGTTCAAATCCTGTCGTCCCGACTTGCGACGTAGCAGGTCAGAGGCCATTTCGGGGTAATCCGAGGTGGCCTTTTGATTGTTTTGGGGACCCAGATGGGGACCGAGCGCTACGCAAACGGCCATGTAACGCGCCTTGACTCGGTCAAGGTGCGTTACATGGGCGATTGTCCACGCTCACAGAGCGGCTGAGATGGGCGGCGAGCCTTGACGCAGACTTGCCCGCCGCTGCTGGGCAGGGCCTGTTCTGAGTTTCCGGCTGGGATCGCGGGGCGTGGCAAGCACGCTCGCCGCGTTGCCGGCCCGCACTGGTCCGCCCAGGCAACCACCGTTTTCTCCGTTCTCGCCCGTGCGGCGAAGGCCGGGTGATCCTCCTCCAGCCAAGGCACGCACCGTCTGCTCCTGCCGGCCGTGTTCCGTGGCATCCCGTTCGCCGAGCCGCCGGTGGGCGAGCGCGGTTCCCGGCGCCACGGCCCGTACGCGGCCGGGACCAGGTACGGGAGGCGTACGGGAGGCGTACGATTCCGGCCGTCGGCCCCGCGGGAACCTCCTGGAAGTCACTCCCCGCACAACCCACTTGCGTACGGCACGAAGGCCGTACGCGTGAAAGGCAGTCATGTCCCACCCAGCCACGAACCCCGCGCGGTTCACCCTCGACACGGCCTTCGGTATCGGTGCCGTCAACCCCCGGCTGTACGGATCGTTCGTCGAACACCTCGGCCGCTGTGTCTACACCGGCGTGTACGAACCGGGCCACCCGGCAGCCGACGCCGACGGCCTGCGCCAGGACGTCCTGGCGCTGGTACGGGAGTTGGGCGTCACCACGGTGCGCTACCCGGGCGGCAACTTCGTCTCCGGCTACCGCTGGGAGGACAGTGTCGGACCGCGCGAGCAGCGGCCGGTCAGGCTGGACCTCGCCTGGCGGTCCACCGAGACCAACGAGTTCGGCCTCGACGAGTTCATGGACCTCTGCCGCAAGACCGGCATGGAGCCCATGATGGCAGTCAACCTCGGCACCCGCGGGGTGGAGGACGCCCTGCGGCTGCTGGAGTACTCCAACCACCGGGGCGGCACCGAGCTGTCCGACCTCCGCATCGCCCACGGTGCCAAGGAGCCGTACGACATCCGGATGTGGTGCCTGGGCAACGAGATGGACGGCCCCTGGCAGACCGGGCACAAGACGGCCGAGGAGTACGGGCGGCTCGCCGCCGAGACCGCCCGCGCCATGCGGATGATCGACCCCGGCCTGGAACTGGTCGCCTGCGGCAGCTCGTCCTCCGCCATGCCGACGTTCGGTTCCTGGGAGGCGACGGTCCTGGAGGCCGCCTACGAACTGGTCGACTACGTCTCGCTGCACGCCTATTACGAGGAGATCGACGGTGACCGGGACTCCTTCCTGGCCTCCGCCGTCGACATGGAGTCCTTCATCGAGAACGTGGTCGCCACCTGTGACCATGTGGGCGCCAGGCTGAAGTCGAAGAAGAAGATCAACCTCTCCTTCGACGAGTGGAACGTCTGGTACATCTCGGAGTGGCACGAGATCGAGAACTCCGGCGCGCGGGACTGGGCGGAGGCCCCCCGTCTGCTGGAGGACAACTACAGCGTCATGGACGC
>CAMLJW010000447.1 GCA_946480485.1 uncultured Streptomyces sp.
GATGTTCTGGCTGCGCAAAGCACCCCGTAAGGGCCTGTTCTGAGTTGCGGGCCGGATCAGGGAGCGGGGCATGGTGGGTGCGATCGCAAGGCCGCGGGAGTGTTTGGGGATCTGTTCGGCGTCCCCCGTTCTGCCGTCGATCGCCACCTGTTCGCTACCCCTTTCCCGGTGGGTCCGCAGCCGCCACCTCTGGCGCGAGCATTCTGCGCAGACATCCCAGACATCGGGAACGTTCCGGCCCCAGGCTGCCCTGTGACATACCCAACTTCCCCGCGATCTCCCGGTATGTGAGGTCCTGCGGGGACAGCAGCGCCGCCATGAGGCGCGGGCAGCGGCCGGGCAGCCGGGATACGGCGGAGTACAGCGCGCGGTGCCGGGCGGCGTCGAGCGCGAGCTGTTCCGGCCCGAGGCCGCTGTCGTCGGCGGGCTCGGAGAGGTACGGCAGTTCGATGCCGGCGGTACGCCGGGTGCGGCGGGCCTCTGAGCGGACGGCGCCGCGCAGCCAGGCGGCCGGGTCGGCGGGCGGGCCGTCCGCGTCGAGGCGTTCCAGGAGCCGCAGCCAGACGGCCTGTTCGAGGTCGCCCGGCTCGGCCCCGGAGCCATATGCCTCTGCGGAGGCCTCGGCGGCGAGCAGCGGGCGCAGGGCGGCAACCATCTTGTGGGGCATATGTGTCACGACGCAGCCGCCCCGGCACGGGTTGCCGGAGCGGCCGTCTGTCACCCGACCGGGGCCCGGGGGCTCAGCCGTTGACGAGGTCCTCGCGGAAGCGGGCTCTGTGTGACGGGGCGTCGGCTCGGGTTTCACCGCCACCGACACGTTCGCCGGCAGCTCCTCCGGCGTTTGAGTAGCGGGGGGGCAAGCGGGCCGGCCCCCTGGCGGGGTCCGGGGGGAGCCCCAGGAGACGGGCATGAGGTGCGGCGGGCGCGCATACGCGGCGTCCCCGAGAGGCGGTATTCGCCACAACCTCCCGTCCGCATGTCAGACGTGAAACGGGACGCCACCCCAGGTAAATATGTGGCGACCGGCATATCCCGTCCGTGAACCCGGTGTGCAATACCCCGGGCGCCACGAGTATCGTCCTCACCTGCAGAGACTCTTCACCAATCCCTTGACACCGGAGGGCCCGTTGTCCCGCTTCGCGTTCATCAAGGCAGTGCTCGGACCGATCATGCGCCTGATGTTCCGCCCACGGGTGGAAGGCGCGGAGCACATCCCGGGCACCGGACCGGTCATCCTGGCCGGCAACCACCTCACGTTCATCGACTCGATCGTGCTGCCCCTGGTCTGCGATCGTCAGGTCTTCTTCATCGGCAAGGACGAGTACGTCACCGGGAAGGGGCTGAAGGGCCGCCTGATGGCCTGGTTCTTCACCGGTGTCGGCATGATCCCGGTGGACCGGGACGGCGCGAGCGGTGGTGTCGCCGCGCTGATGACGGGCCGTCGCATTCTGGAGGAGAGCAAGGTCTTCGGCATCTATCCGGAGGGCACCCGCTCCCCCGACGGCCGCCTCTACCGCGGTCGTACGGGCATCGCACGACTGACCCTGATGACCGGCGCTCCGGTCGTTCCGTTCGCGGTGATCGGTACCGACAAGCTCCAGCCCGGCGGCGCGGGCATCCCCCGCCCGGGCCGCGTCACGGTCCGCTTCGGTGAGGCGATGGAGTTCTCTCGGTACGAGGGCATGGATCGCGACCGGTACGTCCTGCGCGCCGTCACCGATTCGGTGATGGCGCAGGTCATGCGTCTGTCAGGTCAGGAGTACGTCGACATGTACGCCACGAAGGCCAAGGCCGCGTAATCGGAGCCGGGTAACCTGGTAAAGCGACTTCGTCACACGGCGGGCTGCTCCCGGGCTGCCCGCCGTTCGCGTGCGCCGGGCACCGGGCACCGGGCACCGGGCACCGGGCACCAGCCAGTACCGGCGCGTTCGCCTCAGTGCCAGGGCAGCCGCCCACGCCGCTCCCAGTACGCCTGCGGCTCCTCGGCGAGGGCTGCGAGCCGGGCCAGCTGGTCGTCGTCGAGGTCGACCACCGCTGCGTGCAGGTTGGAGGCGAGCTGGTTGACCGTGGCCGCGCCGGAGAGGACGACGCCGGCCCAGGGCTGCCGCAGGACGAGGGCGAGGGCGACCGCGTCGCATCCGAGCCCGGTCTCCTCGGCGACTGCGCGCACGGCCTGCGGGGCATGCGGATCGGCGAGACGGCCGTTGGCCATGCCTTCCTTCACGATCACGGTGAGCCCTGCGTCGTGTGCCTCGGCGAGCGCGGGTGCGGCGGAGGTCTCCAGCACGTTGTGGGTGGCCTGGACGGTACGGAAGAGGGGCTCGCCGTCGACGGTCACGGCGAGCGCGGCGCGGATCGCGTCGGCCTGTGCGGGGCCGCTGGTGGAGAAACCGACGGTCAGACCCTCGGCGGCCGCTTCCGCCAGCTTGGCGTGCAGTTCCTTGTCGGTGAGGGCCGGGCTGTCGGTGGTCACCGAGTGGATCTGGTAGAGGTCGAGCCGGTCGCCGAGCAGTGCGGCGGTCTCGGCGCGCTGCCGCTCGTAGGTGCCCACACTGTGGTCCTTGACCTCGTGCTCCTCGACGTCCGTGCGCCAGTCCGCCGTGTAGGTGTAGCCCCATTTGCTGCCGATGACGACGTCCTCGACGCCGGGCCGGGTGTGCAGCCAGTCCGCGAGGAACTCCTCGGAGCGGCCGTACGAGCGGGCCACGTCGAAGTAGCGCACGCCCTGGACGTAGGCGGCGTCCAAAATGTCGTGGGTACGTTCACGCAGCGCGTCGACGCTGCGCGATTCTGGGAGGTCGGTCTCACGACCGAGGTTGATATAGCCGGGGCGGCCGACTGCGGCGAGGCCCAGGCCGATGTGGCAGGTGGGGGTCGTCGCTGAGGCGAGGCGTGCGAAGGGCATCGCGGGCTCCGTTCGGTCGCTCCTTACGGCTCGCGACCAACCTAACCCGCGATGTGCTCACTTCACTTGCGGGCGCTCACTTCGTCGACTCACTTGCGGGCGCTCACTTCGTCGACAGGCGCTCACATCACCCACCGGTTCTCGCCCCCTGACCGGCCGCTCAGGTGCGGGCGCCCACCCGCACGACCAGCCCGCTCACTTCCGGGCGCCCGCCCACGCGTGCTGGTCAGCCACGTCCGCCTTGACCTCGGCGAGCTGCACGGCGACCGCGCTGGGCGCCGTACCGCCGCGGCCGCACCGGGAGGCCAGGGCGCCGGGGACGTGCAGGACGCTGCGCACCTCGGGCGTCAGATGCGCGGAGATCTTCACGAACTGCTCGTCGGTGAGCTCGTCCAGCTCGACGCCGTCGGCCTCGGCGACCTTCACGCACTCGCCCGCGACCTCGTGCGCGACCCGGAACGGCACGCCCTGCCTGACCAGCCACTCGGCGATGTCGGTGGCGAGCGAGAAACCGGCCGGGGCCAGCTCCTCCATGCGCTCACGGTTGACGGTCAGGGTCGCCATCATGCCGGTGAAGGCGGGGAACAGGACCTCCAGCTGGTCGCAGGAGTCGAAGACCGGCTCCTTGTCCTCCTGGAGGTCGCGGTTGTACGCCAGCGGGAGCGCCTTCAGGGTGGCCATGAGTCCGGTGAGGTTGCCGATGAGCCGGCCCGACTTGCCGCGCGCGAGCTCCGCGATGTCCGGGTTCTTCTTCTGCGGCATGATCGACGAGCCGGTGGAGAAGGCGTCGTGGAGGGTGACGAAGGAGAACTCCTTCGTGTTCCAGATGATGACTTCCTCGGCGAGCCGGGAGAGGTTCACGCCGATCATCGCGGTGATGAAGGCGAACTCGGCGACGAAGTCCCGGGAGGCCGTTCCGTCGATCGAGTTGCCCGAGCTGCCGCGCTCGAAGCCCAGGTCGCGGGCGACGGCCTCCGGGTCGAGCCCCAGACTGCTGCCGGCCAGTGCCCCCGAGCCGTACGGCGACACGGCCGTCCGCTCGTCCCACTGGCGCAGGCGCTCGGCGTCCCGGGAGAGGGCCTGCGCGTGAGCCAGTACGTGATGCGCGAAGAGCACCGGCTGGGCGTGCTGGAGGTGCGTACGTCCCGGCATGGCGACGTCGGGATGGGCCTCGGCCAGGCCGATCAGCGCGTCCTGGAGGTCGGCGATCAAGCCGCCGATGATGCGGGCGTGGTCGCGCAGGTACATCCGGAAGAGCGTGGCGACCTGGTCGTTCCTCGACCGGCCCGCGCGCAGTTTGCCGCCGAGGTCCGGGCCGAGCCGCTCCAACAGGCCCCGCTCCAGGGCGGTGTGGACGTCCTCGTCGGCGATGGTGCCGACGAAGGAGCCGTCGGCGACATCCGCCTCGAGCTGGTCGAGGCCCGCGAGCATGCGCTCCAGCTCGTCGGCCGTGAGGAGGTCCGCACTGTGCAGCACGCGCGCGTGGGCACGCGAACCGGCGATGTCGTACGGCGCGAGCCG
>CAMLJW010000448.1 GCA_946480485.1 uncultured Streptomyces sp.
TTCTTGTATGCCTTCCACCTCGCACTCTGGCTCAGGCTCGCACGAGCGATCGCATCCGCTGCCGGGCAACCAATTCCCCCGCTTGCAGCTCGGCCCGCATGGAAAATCCAGATCTCGACACGGGTGCGATCTGAACGTCGCTGACCGATCACCATCTCGAGCGATAATGCGCACTGGTGACCAGGCGTCGTTCGGTCGTGCGGGCGGGCGCCGGTGCGTCGTGAAAGGGCCGAGTGGAGTGGGGTGGAGGTGCGGTGGGGCAAATCCATTGGCCACTCCTTTTCCCGAGATGAGATCCTGGACCGCGTATGTCTACGCATCCTGCCCCCGCCTTCGGCCCCCTCGCCTCCCGCCTGTCCGAGCTGTCCCTGCGCGACGCGCAGCGGCTCGGCCGCAGGCTCGAGGGTGCGCGCCGGATCCGTAAGCCCGAGGCACGCGCCGCCGTCCTGGCCGAGATCGCGGCCGAAGCGGAGAAGGCCGAGGCCCGGATGGCCGAGCGGCGCGCCCGCGTACCGGCCGTCACGTATCCCGAGCAGCTGCCCGTCAGCCAGAAGAAGGACGTGATCGCGGACGCCATCCGCGATCATCAGGTCGTGATCGTCGCGGGTGAGACCGGGTCCGGGAAGACGACACAGATCCCCAAGATCTGTCTCGAGCTCGGACGCGGCGTCCAGGGGATGATCGGGCATACGCAACCCCGGCGTATCGCCGCCCGCACGGTCGCCGAGCGCGTCGCCGAGGAAATGAACACTCCGCTCGGTGAGGCGGTCGGCTGGAAGGTCCGTTTCACCGACCAGGTCGGCGCGGACACATACGTGAAGCTCATGACCGACGGCATCCTGCTCGCCGAGATCCAGACGGACCGCGAGCTGCGCACGTACGACACGATCATCATCGACGAGGCCCATGAGCGGTCCCTGAACATCGACTTCCTGCTCGGGTATCTGGCTCAGCTGCTCCCCAAGCGGCCGGATCTGAAGGTCGTCATCACCTCGGCCACCATCGATCCGGAGCGGTTCTCACGTCACTTCGGCGACGCTCCGATCGTCGAGGTCAGCGGGCGTACGTATCCCGTCGAAGTCCGTTATCGCCCTCTCCTCGAAGAGGAGAGCGACGAGGCCGACCGCGACCAGATCACCGCGATCACGGACGCCGTGGAGGAACTCCAGAAGGAGGGCAAGGGCGACATCCTCGTCTTCCTCTCGGGAGAGAGGGAGATCCGGGACACAGCCGACGCGCTCACCAGGAAGAACTACCGGTTCACCGAAGTCCTCCCCCTGTACGCCCGTCTGTCGCACGCCGAGCAGCATCGCGTCTTCCAGCCCCATACCGGTCGCAGGATCGTGCTGGCCACCAACGTCGCCGAGACGTCCCTGACCGTCCCGGGCATCAAGTACGTCATCGACCCGGGCACCGCCCGCATCTCCAGATACAGCCACCGTACGAAGGTCCAGCGCCTCCCCATCGAGGCGATCTCCCAGGCCAGCGCACATCAGCGCAAGGGCCGCTGCGGGCGGACCAGCGACGGCATCTGCATCCGCCTCTACAGCGAGGACGACTTCAACGCCCGGCCGGAGTACACCGACGCCGAGATCCTGCGTACGAACCTCGCCTCCGTCATCCTCCAGATGACCGCCGCCGGACTGGGGGACATCGAGAAGTTCCCGTTCATCGATCCGCCGGACCACCGCAACATTCGTGACGGCGTCCAACTCCTCCAGGAGCTGGGCGCACTGGATCCGGCGCAGAAGGACGTACGCAAGCGCCTGACCGAAACCGGTCGCCGACTCGCCCAGCTCCCCGTCGACCCACGGCTCGCCCGCATGGTCCTGGAGGCCGACAGGAACGGCTGTGTACGCGAGGTCATGGTGATCGCCGCCGCGCTCTCCATTCAGGACCCGCGCGAGCGCCCGGCCGACCAGCAGACGCAGGCGGACCAGCAGCACGCCCGCTTCAAGGACGAGACGAGTGACTTCCTCGCCTTCCTCAACCTCTGGCGGTACATCCGCGAGCAGCAGAAGGAGAGGGGTTCGTCCTCCTTCCGCCGGATGTGCAAGCAGGAGTACCTGAACCTCCTGCGGATCCGTGAGTGGCAGGACATCTACTCCCAGCTCCGCACCGTCGCCAAGCAGATGGGCATCCATCTGAACGAGGACGACGCCCCCGGGCAGCAGATCCACGTCTCCTTGCTTGCGGGCCTCCTCTCCCATGTCGGTATGAAGGACGTGAAGACGGCCGGAGGGGAGAGCGGGAAGAACACAGCGAGGAACGAGTACCTGGGTGCCCGGAACGCCAAGTTCGCGGTCTTCCCGGGCTCCGCCCTCTTCAAGAAGCCCCCGCGCTTCGTGATGTCCGCCGAGCTCGTCGAGACATCCCGCCTCTGGGCCCGCGTCAACGCGAAAATCGAGCCGGAGTGGGTCGAGCCCCTCGCCGGGCACCTACTCAAGCGCACGTACAGCGAACCGCACTGGGAGAAGGACCAGGCCGCGGTGATGGCATACGAGAAGGTCACGCTGTACGGCGTACCGATCATCGCCCAGCGCAAGGTCAACTACGGGCGCATCGACCCGGAGGCGTCCCGCGAGCTTTTCATCCGCAACGCACTCGTCGAGGGCGACTGGCGTACCCACCACAAGTTCTTCGCCGACAACCGCAGACTCCTCACCGAGGTCGAGGAGTTGGAGCACCGGGCCCGGCGTCGCGACATCCTTGTCGACGACGAGACGCTGTTCGACTTCTACGACCAGCGGGTGCCCGAACACGTCGTGTCGGGCGCGCACTTCGACTCCTGGTGGAAGCACAAGCGGAGCGAGGAGCCCGAACTGCTCGACTTCGAGCGGTCGATGCTCGTCAATGAGAAGGCGGATGCCGTCACCAAGGACGACTACCCGGACTCGTGGCGTCAGGGGCGGCTCACGTTCCGTGTGACCTACCAGTTCGAGCCAGGCGCGGACGCGGACGGTGTGACCGTCCACATACCGCTCCAGGTGCTCAACCAGGTCACGGACGAGGGTTTCGACTGGCAGATCCCGGGGCTCAGGGAGGAGGTCGTCACGGAGCTGATCCGGTCGCTCCCCAAGCCCGTCCGGCGCCACTGCGTACCCGCGCCGAACTACGCGAAGGCGTTCATGGAGCGGGCGACACCCCTCCAGGAACCCTTGACGGTGACGATGGCGCGCGAGCTCAAACGCATGGTGGGCGTGCCGCTGACGGCCGATGACTTCGACTGGACGAAGGTCCCCGACCATCTGAAGATCACCTTTCGGATCGTCGACGAGCGGCGACGCAAGCTGGCCGAGGACAAGGACCTGGAGGACTTGCGGATCCGGCTGAAGCCGAAGGCGCGCCAGGCCATCTCACAGGCCGCCGCGGCGACGGCGGAGCGGCAGGGCGGGGAGTCGCTGGAGCGCAAGGGCCTGACGGACTGGACGATCGGCTCGCTCACCCGCGTCTTCGAGACACGGCGTGCGGGACATCCGGTGAAGGCGTATCCGGCGCTCGTGGACGATGGCGACACCGTCTCCGTGCGCCTCTTCGACACCGAGGTCGAGCAGCAGCAGGCGATGTGGAAGGGCACGCGCCGGCTGATCGTGCGCAACATTCCGGTGAATCCGGCCAAGTTCGCGTCCGAGAAGCTGACGAACCCGCAGAAGCTCGCGCTGTCGGCCAATCCCCACGGCTCCATCCAGGCGCTGTTCGACGACTGCGCGATCGCTGCCGCCGACAAGCTGATCGCGGACTTCGGCGGTCCGGTCTGGGACGAGGAGGCGTACCGGAAGCTGTACGACAAGGTGCGCGCGGAGATCGTGGACACCACGGTCCGGACGGTGGGCCAGGTGCAGCAGGTGCTGGCCGCCTGGCAGTCCTGTGAACGCCGCCTGAAGGCCGTAGGGAGCCCGGCGCTGCTCGCGAACCTCCGGGACGTCCGGGCGCAGCTGGACGCCCTCGTGAAGCCCGGCTTCGTCACGGAGGCGGGCCTACGCCGCCTCCCGGACCTGATGCGCTATCTGGTGGCCGCGGACCGCCGCCTCCAGCAGATGCCGACCAACGTCCAGCGGGACACGACCCGCATGGAGAAGGTCCACGAGATGCAGGACGAGTACGCCTGGCTGCTGGAGCAGATGCCACAGGGCCGACCCGTCCCGCAGCAGGTCCTGGACCTCCGCTGGATGATCGAGGAACTCCGCGTCAGCTACTTCGCCCACGCGCTGGGCACGGCATACCCCGTCTCCGACAAGCGCATCGTGAAGGCGATCGACGCGGCGGCCCCGTAACGGCTCCTGCACGGTGGGTGAGTTCGCCTCCGGACCTCACCCTCCTGTACAGTTTCCTCTCGCAGCGCAACGCACCAACCGCCCTGCGCAACCAGGTCCTGTGGAGCAGTTTGGAGTGCTCGCCACCCTGTCAAGGTGGAGGCCGCGGG
>CAMLJW010000449.1 GCA_946480485.1 uncultured Streptomyces sp.
CAAGAACAACTCGGAAACCGTTGCGCACACGCCCGGGCGGGCGAGCAGCATCGGGGTCTGGATTCTGCAAGTCGTGCTGGCGGCGATCATCGCCGGCGGCGGAATCTCGAAGCTCGCCGGCGACCCGGTCATGGTGGACATGTTCGCCGACATCGGGGCTGGCCAGTGGCTCCGGTACCTGGTCGGAGCGCTGGAGGTCGCGGGAGGGGTTGGACTTCTGATCCCGGCTCTGGCGGGCCTGGCCAGTCTGGGGTTGGCGGCATTGCTGACCGGTGCTGTCATCACCGATCAGTTCGTGCTCGAGCAGAGCCCTTGGCTGCCGCTCGCCTTACTCGTCGTGGCGGCCGTGATCGCAAGGACGCGGTGGTCGCGCACCGAGGCCGTCGTCGGCACGCTGCTCAGGCGCTGAGACAAACCTCTCGAACGGAGATGTGAGATGAACGAGATGGCCTTTCGCGTGACATCAAACGATGGCACCACCATCGCCTACGACAGGGAAGGAAGCGGTCCGGCCGTCATTCTGGTGGGCGGAGCACTCGACGAGGGGGTGGAGAACGCTCCCTTGGCGCCAGCTCTCGCCGAGCACTTCACGGTCTACAACTATGCCCGTCGGGGACGCGGCGCGAGCGGCTTCACCGAGCCGTACGCCGTGGAAAGGGAGATCGAGGACCTGGATGCGTTGATCGCGGAGGCGGGCGGCTCGGCACACCTGTTCGGGGCGTCCTCAGGCGGCGCGCTGGCGCTGGAAGCCGCCGCGGCCGGGTCAGCCATCGACACGATCGCCGTCTGGGAGGTGCCCTACGCGGTCGGGGACGACATACGCCCGCGATTCGAGGAGTACATCGCAGACACCCGACGCGCCTTCGACGCCGGGCGAGACGAGGAGGTTCTCGAACTGTTCATGCGCATGACCGGCGCCTCCGACGACAACATCGCGGCCAGGAAAGCGGCAGGCAAGCAGACGGCGCATTGGGCGCATTCGGTCGCCCTCGCGCCCACGCTGGTCCACGACAGCGTCTTCCTCAATCGCTACCAATTGCCGGCCGATCGACTGGCAACGGTCACCCAACCGGTCCTGGTCACCACCGGAGGACCGATCACGGTCCCCTACATGGCAGGCCTGCCCTCGGACTTCTTCGACCGCGCAGCCGACGAGCTTGCAGACCTACTACCCCACGCTCAACGGGAGACCCTCGAGGGGCCGGATCACGTCGTCGACCCACAGACCGTCGGCCCGCTGTTGCTACGGTTCTTCAGCAGCGAACACTGAGGGGCCCGCGAGGTGTTGCGGGAAGACCGATTAGGCACCGCGCAAGCAGATCTTCGTCGCGCCAGGGACACGGGGCGGACAGGTGGTGTCGAGGTTTGATGTCGTCGGCGGCATCACAGGCCTGATCCAGGGCGTGCTCGTCACCAACGTCTTCGTCACCACGCAAGGCCGGGCCGTCGTACTGACCTGGGCTTCAGTGGGACTCGACCTGGCCTACTCGCTGCTCATCGGCTCCGTCGTCGGTCGTACCCCGCACTCCGGGCCGACTCAGTACCGCCCACCGAAGCCCTGCGCAGCACATGACCAGGCACCTCGGTAGGGCCAGTGATTCCGGGCTGTGGTCGCATGCGGTCACCGTTCCCAGGCGGTGGCCCGGTGCCGAAAGTCGTGCCCACGGCGTGCTCACGTCAGGAGTGCCACCGATGACGCAGCCGCGTTCCCGGGTCGACCTGTACGCGGCGATCCGACGGGATGCCCGATCTGGGATGTCCAACCGCGCGCTGCAGCGCAAGCACGGCGTCGGCTTCCGAACCGTGACAGCGGCGCTGGAATCTGCATGGCCGAAGGAGAGAAAGCAACCGCCCAAACGCGGCTCACGGCTTGACGCGTACCGAGTGGTGATCGACGACTGGCTGCGCTCGGACCTCGACGCGCCGCGGAAGCAGCGACACACGGCGAAGCGGATCTTCGATCGACTGCTTGACGAACATGACGGGGCCGGGGTGGTGTCGTACTGGATGGTCCGCGAGTACGTCGCCACCCGACGCCGTGAGATTCGCGTCGAGGTCGGACGGGAACCTGCCAACGCGTTCATCCCGCAAGAGCACCTCCCGGGCCGCGAGGCCGAGGTTGACTTCGGCGACGTCGCCATCCGCCTGCGCGGCGAGCTCGTAACCTGCGCGCTGTTCAGCCTTCGGCTCTCCTACTCGGGCAAGGCCGTGCACAGGGTCAGTGCCTCGGCTGGGCAGGAAGCCTTCTTCGAGGGTCACGTCCACGCCTTCAACGTGCTCGGCGGGGTGCCGACCGGGAAGATCCGCTACGACAACCTCAAGGCCGCCGTCGCGAGCGTGATCGGGTTCTCCCGCCAGCGGGTCGAGGCCGACAGGTGGACCGCCGTCCGTTCCCACTACGGCATCGAAGCCTTCTATTGCCAGCCCGGAATCCAAGGTGCGCACGAGAAGGGCGGCGTCGAGGGGCAGATCGGCTGGTTCCGACGCAACCACCTCGTCCCCATCCCAGAAGTCGACTCCCTCGCCGAGCTCAACGCTATGGTCGACGCCTGGGACGAAGCCGACGACGCCCGGCGGATCGGGTCCCGCGCCCGCACGGTCGGGGAACACTTCGCCACCGAGCAGCCACTCCTCGCGCCCCTTCCGACCGAGCCGTTCGAGACCGGCCGCTGGTTCACCCCGCGCGTGGACCGGTACGCCCAGGTCACGGTCCGGATGAACAAGTACTCCGTGCCCGCGCGCATGGTCGGCCGTCAAGCCCGGGTGCTCCTGAACGCCAGCGACCTGGTCGTGTTCGACGGCAGGACCGAGATCGCCCGCCACGAACGGCTCATGACCAAGGGCTCGACCCGGGTCGACCTGGACCACTATCTCGAGGCCCTCCTCCGCAAACCGGGCGCGCTACCCGGTGCGAAAGCGCTGGAGCAGGCCAGGGCATCCGGGCGGTTCACGCCCGTTCACGACGCCTGGTGGGCCGCGGCCTGCAAGGCCCACGGTGACGCCGACGGCACCCGTGCCCTCATTGAGGTCCTGATGATGCACCGGCACCTTCCACACGACCACGTCGTCGCCGGACTCGCGACGGCGCTGCGTGCAGGCGCGCTCACCGCGGACGCTGTCGCGTTGGAAGCGCGCAAGTACAACGACACAGCAGATGGCGGAGCCGACGACACGACAGCGGACCACCAGTCCCTGATGAGCGGCGACAGGGCACGCGGAGAAGGCGAGATCCCTGCCGTGCGATCGCTGACCGAGCGCCGGCTCCGCGCCCACATCCCGGCCGACACTCGGCCGCTGCCGAGCGTGGAGAAGTACGACCAGCTGTTGGCCAGCCGACGTGACACCCCGAACGAAGGAGCCGCACCGTGACCACCAAGCGCCGTGGAATGACCGAAGAAGCAGCCGACGCCGCGATCGACCAAGCGTGCCGGATGCTGCGAATGCCCACCATCCGCAACTCCTTCACCGACTACGCCGACCGGGCAGGGCGTGAGCAGATGTCTTACCGCGGGTTCCTCGCCGAACTATTGCTTGCCGAGTGCGACGATCGCGCCCGACGCCGGTCCGAACGCCGGATCAAGGCCGCCAAGTTCCCCCGCGAGAAGTCCCTGCGGGCCTTCGACTTCGACGCCAACCCCAACATCGATCCCGCCGTGATCCACACCCTCGCCAAGTGCGAATGGGTCCAGAAGGGACAGCCGCTGTGTCTGATCGGGGACTCCGGCACCGGCAAGTCCCATCTGCTGATCGCACTCGGCACCGAGGCCGCCATGGCCGGCTACCGGGTCAAGTACACCCTGGCGACCCAGCTTGCCAACGAGCTCGTCGAGGCCGCCGACGAGATGACGCTGGCGAAGACCATCGCCCGCTACGGCCGCGTCGACCTGCTGTGCATCGACGAACTCGGCTACATGCAACTCGACCGCCGCGGCGCGGAACTCCTCTTCCAGGTCCTCACCGAGCGTGAGGAGAAGGCCTCGGTCGCGATCGCGTCCAATGAGTCCTTCGGCGGCTGGACCAAGACCTTCACCGACCCCCGGCTATGCGCAGCCATCGTCGACCGACTCACCTTCGGCGGCACCATCCTCGAGACCGGCACCGACTCCTACCGTCTGGCCCAAGCCACAAAGCAGCGGACAACCTGACACCCGTCGGGCGCGGAAGCGGTGTCGACGCAAACCAACATCCGCGGCACCGACACGTGCCCGGCGGTGTCAGAACTCGCCAACAAGCGGTGTCGGACGAAACCTCCGCAGCCAATTTTGCCGGTCCGGGCCGAGATGTGGTCGAGGCCTACGCCCGGCTGGTCGACTACCTGCTGGAGCGGGTGCTCGCAGCCCCAGGGCCGGCAGCCGCGGGGGCCGCGCCGTGAGCGTTGGGTACGGGCGGTGGTGACCACCGACATGTTCGCCGGCGAC
>CAMLJW010000450.1 GCA_946480485.1 uncultured Streptomyces sp.
CGAAGGGCGGGGGCACTGTCGCTTTACGGACCGAGCCGCTCCGGTGGCGTGTAAGTCTCGTCTCACCTGCGCGAAAGCGCCCCCGTGCGCCTCTCTCCAGCGGGGACGCGGCCTTATTGTCTAGACGTCAACGCCCTCGGGTCCCGCCCGTCGCCCGACCGCCGCCCGTCAGCGAGGCCCTTCGGGCCGCAGTATGGGATTCAGCGCCCCCCGCAAAGGAGCCCTCATGACCGCGCCCGTCGTCCACTCGCTGCGCGAACAGATCCGCGAGCACATCGTGGAGGGGATCGTGAGCGGGCGCTGGAAGCCGGGCGAGCGGATCGTGGAGCGGCGGATCGCGACGGAGCTGGAGGTCAGCCAGACTCCCGTACGGGAGGCGCTGCGTGAGCTGGAGTCGCTGCGGCTGATCGAGTCGGCGCCCAACAAGGGCGTACGCGTACGGAGTCTGAGCGCCGCCGACCTGGAGGAGAGCTACCCCGTACGGGCCGGTCTGGAGGCCATAGCCGCGGAGCTCGCGGCCGACCGGCTCGCCGCCGACTGCTCGGCGCTGGAGCCGCACGTCGCCGCCCTGTACGACGCCGACCGGCACGCCGACGGCACGGCACAGGTCCGCCACACCGTGGCCTTCCACCGCGAACTGGTCCGCGCCGCGGGCAACTCCGTCCTCCTGCACACCTGGGAGGGCCTGGGCATCGAGGTCTTCACGGCGCTGTCGATCCGCTGGCTGGGCACGGTGCAGCAGTCGTACGCGGAGGAGCACGAGGAACTGGTGGCCGCGTTCAGGAGGCGGGACCCCCGGATCGCCGAGATCGTGAAGGCCCATGTGCTGGGGTGCGCGCCGAGGGCGTAGCCCTTCGTTGTGCCGCGATGCGCTCGGCCACGAGGGCGGATCCGACCGGCAACGCGCAAGCCCCGTAAGTCCCTCCGACCCCCCGACCACCAGGGCCTGTTCTGGGTGTCCCGCCGGGCTCGCGGGGCGTGGCACGCACGCTCGCTCACATCCCCGCTCAACGCAGGCTCACCTGCGAAAACACGGGCGCCATGGCGTCACCCGGTGCCACCGGCGCAGGCACCCCGTGCCGACTTTCTCGTGATCGAAAGGTTTTGCACCTCAGACCTTTGATCGATCATCGATCAGAGGGTTACAGTCATCGACGGGCTTCCACCACAGCCCGCCGCCCTGTCCTGCCAAGACCAAGGGCACCGTTCTTCAACCCCTTACCGATGAGGGACCCCCCTCCACCTCCGGAAGGCGGCGCAATGACCGACCTCACCGCAATCCAGCCGAGCGCGCTCGACCAGCTCCCGGACCGGGATCCGGAGGAGACCGCCGAGTGGCAGGCCTCCCTGGACGCCGTCACGAAGGCCGCCGGACCCCACCGCGCCGCATACCTGATGCGCCGCACGCTGGAGCGCGCCGAGGCGGGTGGACTCGCGCTGCCCAAGCTGCTCGAGACGGATTACGTCAACACCATCCCCACCGCCGCCGAGCCCACCGTGGACGGCGACGAGGAGATGGAGGGCCGTATCACCGCGTGGAACCGCTGGAACGCGGCCGCGCTGGTGACCCGGGGCAGCAAACACGGCGTCGGCGGCCACATCGCCACCTTCGCTTCCGCGGCCTGGCTCTACGAGACGGGCTTCAACCACTTTTTCAAGGGCAAGGAGGGTGACGGGTCCGGCGACCAGCTCTACATCCAGGGCCACGCCTCCCCCGGCATCTACGCCCGCGCCTTCCTCGACGGCCGGCTGACCGAGCAGCACCTCGACAACTTCCGGCAGGAGTCCGGCGGCAACGGCCTGCCCTCCTATCCGCACCCGCGCCGTCTGCCCTGGCTGTGGGAGTTCCCGACGGTGTCGATGGGCCTCGGCCCGCTCTCCGCCATCTACCAGGCTCGCTTCAACCGCTATCTGACCAGCCGCGGCATCAAGGACGTCTCCCAGTCCCACGTCTGGGCGTTCCTCGGCGACGGCGAGATGGACGAGCCGGAGTCCACGGCCGCACTCGCGCTGGCGTCCCGCGAGGGTCTGGACAACCTGACCTTCGTCATCAACTGCAACCTGCAGCGCCTCGACGGCCCGGTCCGGGCCAACTTCAAGATCGTGCAGGAGCTGGAGGCCCAGTTCCGGGGCGCCGGCTGGAACGTCGTCAAGTCGCTGTGGGGTTCGGCCTGGGACGAGCTGTTCAAGCTCGACATCACGGGCGCGCTCGTACGCCGGCTGCGCGAGGTCCCGGACGCGCAGGTGCAGACGTACCAGACGCGTGACGCCGCCTACATCCGTCAGGACTTCTTCGGCGCCGATGCGGCGCTCGTCGAGATGGCGAAGCTGCTCAGCGACGACAAGATCCTCGAGTGCTTCCACCTCTCCCGCGGTGGTCACGAGGCGCGCAAGGTGTACGCGGCGTACCAGGCCGCGATCGAGCACAAGGGCGCCCCCACCGTGATCCTCGCCCAGACGGTGAAGGGCTTCACGCTCGGCAAGGGCTTCGCGTCCAAGAACGCCAACCACCAGATGAAGAAGCTGACGGTCAACGAGTTCCAGCAGATGCGTGACCTGCTGGAACTTCCCATTTCGGACAGCCGGTTCGTCGACGGTGTCGTGCCCTACGGCCACCCGGGCGCCGACGCCCCCGAAGTGCGCTATCTCCAGGAGCGCCGCGCGGCCCTCGGTGGCCCGGCCCCAGCCCGTCGTACGCACGCGATCGCGCCGCTGCCCGCGCCCGCCGAGAAGGCGTTCACCTCGTTCGACAAGGGCTCCGGCACGCAGAGCGTAGCGACGACCATGGCCTTCGTACGCCTGATCAAGGACCTGGTCCGCGACAAGCAGAGCGGTAGGCGCTGGGTACCCATCGTCCCCGACGAGGCGCGCACCTTCGGCATGGAGTCGCTGTTTCCGTCTCTCGGCATCTACTCGCCGAAGGGTCAGACGTACGAGCCGGTCGACCGCGACCAGCTGATGTACTACAAGGAGGCCAAGGACGGCCAGATCCTCAACGAGGGGATCACCGAGGCCGGTTCGATGGCGGACTTCATCGCCGCGTCCACGTCGTACGCGACGCATGGCGAGGCGATGATCCCCTTCTACATCTTCTACTCGATGTTCGGCTGGCAGCGCACCGCCGACCAGATGTGGCAGCTCGGCGACCAGCTCGGCCGCGGCTTCCTGGTCGGCGCCACGGCCGGTCGTACGACGTTGACCGGCGAGGGCCTCCAGCACGCGGACGGGCACTCGCCCGTCATCGCCGCGACCAACCCGGCGGCGCTGACATACGACCCGGCGTTCGCGTACGAGGTCGCGGCGATCGTGCGCGACGGTCTGCGCCGGATGTACGGCGAGGCCGCGCCCGGCGAGGACCCGAACGTCTTCTACTACCTCACCGTCTACAACGAGCCCATGCCGCAGCCCGCGAAGCCGGCGGTGCCCGGCATCGAGGAGGGCATCGTCAGGGGCCTGTACCGCTTCAACACGGCGGAGTCGGCGGGACTGAACGTGGCCGCCGCCAACGCGCCGCGCATCCAGCTGCTGGCCTCCGGCACGGCGATCCACTGGACCCTCGAGGCGCAGAAGCTGCTCGCCGAGGAGTGGGGCGTGGCGGCGGATGTCTGGTCCGCGACCTCCTGGACGGAGCTGCGGCGGGACGCACTGGAGGCGGATGCGGCACTGCTGCGCGGCGAGGAGCGGGTGCCGTACGTCCGTCAGGCGCTGCTCGGCGCCGAGGGCCCGGTCCTGGCGGTGTCGGACTATATGCGCCAGGTCCCGGACCAGATCGCGCAGTGGGTCGAGCAGGACTACTCCTCGCTCGGCGCGGACGGCTTCGGTCTCTCCGACACCCGTGAGGCGGCCCGCCGCCACTTCGGTGTCGACGCCCAGTCGGTCGTCGTCGCCGCCCTGGCCCAGCTCGCCCGCCGCGGCGAGGCCAAGGCCTCGGCGGTGAAGGAGGCCCGGGAGCGGTACGGGCTGTAGGCGCAGGCCCGGGTTTCGGTTTCGGTGAAAGGGGGGGGCGCGGCGGCTGACGGCCGCCGTGCGTCGTCGAGAAGTCCAGGTGGACGTCGCCGCCCCCGAGGTCGTGGACAAGGATGTCGTGCCCGCATAACGATCTGCCCGCCCCCAGGTGCGCGGGGCGGGCACAGGCCCGATGCTTGTGCCGTGATGGACGAGACGGAGTTCTGGGAGCTGGTGGACGCGACCCGCGAGGCCGCCGAGGGTGATCCCGAGGAGCAGGCCGACCTGCTCGTCGAACGGCTCCTCCAGCTGGACCCGGAGTTGGTCCTCGACTTCGCCCGTCACTTCGAGGCCCGCTGCAACCGCGCGTACACCTGGGACCTGTGGGGCGCGGCATGGATCCTGCTCGACGGGGCCAGCGACGACGCCTTCGACTTCTTCCGCTGCTGGCTGATCGGGCAGGGGCGGGAGCT
>CAMLJW010000451.1 GCA_946480485.1 uncultured Streptomyces sp.
AATCGCACCGTGGTCGTCACCGGTATCGGCGCAACCACACCGCTGGGTGGCGACGTAGCCTCTACCTGGGAGGGCCTGGTCGCCGGACGTTCCGGTGTCCGCCCTCTGGAGCAGGAATGGGCCGCCGAGCAGGCGGTCCGTATCGCGGCGCAGATCGCCGTGGAGCCGGGCGAGGTCATCCCCCGCCCGCAGGCCCGCCGCCTGGACCGCTCGGCGCAGTTCGCGCTGATCGCGGCCAAGGAGGCCTGGGCCGACGCCGGTTACACCGACAAGGCGGGCGCCGCGACAGCGGACGCCGCCGCGTCGGGCGCCGACGTCGACCCCAACCGGCTGGGCGCGGTCATCGCCTCCGGTATCGGCGGCGTCACCACCCTGCTCGACCAGTACGACGTGCTGAAGGAGAAGGGCGTACGCCGTGTCTCCCCGCACACCGTGCCGATGCTGATGCCGAACGGCCCGTCCGCCAACGTGGGTCTCCTGGTGGGCGCCCGCGCCGGCGTGCACACCCCGGTCTCCGCCTGCGCGTCGGGCGCCGAGGCCATCGGCTACGCGATCGAGATGATCCGCACGGGCCGCGCCGACGTCGTCGTCGCCGGTGGCACGGAGGCGGCCATCCACCCACTGCCCATCGCCGCGTTCGGCAACATGATGGCGATGTCCAAGAACAACGACGACCCGCAGGGCGCCTCGCGCCCCTACGACACCGCGCGCGACGGCTTCGTCCTCGGCGAGGGCGCCGGCGTCATCGTCCTGGAGTCGGCCGAGCACGCCGCCAGGCGCGGTGCCCGCGTCTACGCGGAGGCTGTCGGCCAAGGTATCTCCGCCGACGGCCACGACATCGTGCAGCCGGAGCCCGAGGGCGAGGGCATCTCGCGCGCGCTGCTCAACCTGCTCGAGAACACCGACCTGGACCCGGCCGAGATCGTGCACGTGAACGCGCACGCCACCTCGACCCCGGCCGGCGACGTCGCCGAGCTGAAGGCGCTGCGCAAGGTCTTCGGCGACGAGACCGACCACTTCGCGGTCTCCGGCACCAAGTCGATGACCGGTCACCTCCTCGGTGGTGCGGGCGGCGTGGAGTCGGTCGCGACGGTGCTCGCCCTGTACCACCGGGTGGCTCCACCGACCATCAACATCGAGAACCTGGACCCGGAGGCCGAGGCCAACGCCGACGTCGTCCGTGGCGAGGCGCGCAAGCTCCCCGTCGAGGGCCGCATCGCCGCACTGAACGACTCGTTCGGCTTCGGCGGTCACAACGTGGTCCTGGCGTTCCGCACGGTCTGATTCCGACAACCTCGAAGGCCCGCCCGGAAGTACGCCGGGCGGGCCTTCGAGGTTGTCGGAGGCACAACACACCGCAACCCTCGATCGAGAAACGACACGGCGAGCAACCAGGTCCGCGAGAGCGGCGGCGGTTCAGCTGGAAGAGGGCGGCGTCACACGACCTGGTGCAGCCAGCGCACCGGGGCGCCCTCGCCCGCGTACCGGAAAGGCTCCAGCTCGTCGTCCCAGGGCTTGCCGAGCAGCTTGGTGAGTTCGGACTCCAGTTCCGTCTCGCCGCTCTGGGAGCGGACGAGAGCGGCGCGCAGCCGGTCCTCGGGGATGAGGATGTCGCCGTGGATGCCCGTCACGGCGTGGAAGATGCCAAGGTCAGGGGTGCAGCTGTAGCGCTCGCCCTCGGCCGTGGCGCATGGCTCGGCGGTGACCTCGAAACGCATCATCCGCCAGCCGCGCAGCGCGGAGGCGAGCTTGGAGGCGGTGCCGGCCTCTCCCTGCCAGGAGAACTCGGACCTCCACGTGCCCGGAGACGCGGGCTGCCGGATCCAGTCGAGGTTGACGCGGGTACCGAGCACGCCCGCGATGGCCCATTCGACGTGCGGGCACAGCGCGCGCGGCGCGGAGTGCACGTAGAGAACTCCACGTGTCGTCACTGGGGCCTCCGGGCAGAGCGGGACATCTTGCAACTTGACGGAACGTCTGTGGCAGGGCGGCCACGGGGCGAGGCTACCGTGCGAAAGTGCAAGGAGCGTGACGTACCGTCGGTCCCAGGGCCCGGAAACTTGGAGGTTCACCCGGCGGGACGCGTGCCGGACCCGCGGCCGGGGGGCCGGAGGGTTTCACCCGGGAAAACACAGCCCCCAAGGGAACGCTACTGCGGGTGGGATCCGTTGCACGACGAACGAGGGGATCTGGGGATGCGGAAGCATAGCCACCGTTCACATGCCGTCGTCACGACCTTGGCGGCGGCTCTTCTGGGCGTCGCGGGGGCGGCCGCCTGCGACGCGAGCGGCGGCGACTCCCCGGGCCCTCAGGGCAGCTCCACACAGTCGAAGCCGTCCCCGAAGCCCACGCCCACCTGGGACCGCAGCCCGAGCTCGCTGGCCGCGGTCGGCGATTCCATCACCCGTGGCTTCGACGCGTGCTCGGTGCTGGCCGACTGCCCGGAGGTGTCGTGGGCGACCGGCAGCGACGCACAGGTCAACAGCCTCGCGGTGCGGCTGCTCGGAAGGGCCGGGGCCGCGCAGCGGAGCTGGAACTACGCGGTGACCGGCTCCCGGATGGCCGACCTGCCCGCCCAGATGGCACAGGCGGCGACGAGGAAGCCGGAGCTGGTGACGGTGATGGCCGGCGCCAATGACGCCTGCCGCGCCTCGGTGTCCGCGATGACATCGGTGTCGGACTTCCGCGCCCAGTTCGAGGACGCGATGACCATGCTGCGCGAGACCCTGCCCAAGACCCAGGTGTACGTGTCGAGCGTGCCCGACCTGAAGCGGCTGTGGTCACTGGGCCGGACCAACGCGCTCGGCAAGGAGATCTGGAAGCTGGGCATCTGCCCGTCGATGCTGGGCGAAGCGGATGCCCAGGACTTGGCGGCGACGCTGCGGCGCGAGGAGGTGCAGGACCGTGTGGAGGCGTACAACGAGGTCCTGAAAGAGGTCTGCGGGAAGGACCGGCGGTGCCGCTTCGACGGCGGGGCGGTCTTCGACTTCCGGTTCTCCACCGCGCAGTTGAGTCCCTGGGACTGGTTCCACCCGAGCAAGAACGGTCAGGCGCACCTCGCGGAGATGGCGTACCGCGTGGTGACGGCGGCGAAGCCGTCCGACTGACGTCGGACGGCGTCGGGTTGTCCCGCCCCGGGCCGCCCCTGCCCTCCCCCAAGGCTCTCGGCTTCCCCCGAGCAGGGCTCCCCACCATCCTGGTCCAGCCGGCTCTACCGGGTGACGCTGCCTACCTGCTGCCCGTTGTCCGAGTCGTCCCGGACCTGGCCGTCAGCCTCTCCGGTCTCCTCGCCCAGCAGGTCGCGGGCCATCAGTGTGGCGCCCGCCACCGCGCCGGGCATCAGGAAGACGGCGACGAAGGGGACGAGGAAGGCGACACACAGGGGCGTGCCGAAGCCCCACACCAGGGTCCTGCGGGAGCGCAGCAGGGCGAGGCGGTCGCGGAGTTCGACGCGGCGGCGCTGCATGGCGACTGCCGTCAGCTCTTCGGTGAGGAAGAACCCGGTGACGAAGAAGCCGATCACCGGGATGACGGTCTGCCCGACGAACGGGATGAACCCGAGTCCGAAGAGCAGTACGCCCCACACCGCGGCCCTGACGACGATCCGGAGGCTGTCCCGTGCGGAGATCACCAGTTCCCGCCACGGGGGCAGTCCGGACTCGGGCGCCGTCCCGTCCGGGGAGACGTCCCTGTCGACCTTCTCTGAGAGGTTCTCGTAGAAGGGCTGTCCGACGAGGAGGGTTGCGGCGGTGAAGGTGACCACGGAGAGAAGGAGCGCCAGCGCGAAGAGTACGGCCGTCAGGAACCCGCGGAAGAGGCCCAGCCAAGGGCTGGCCCATCCGTCGGCGAACGGCGTGGCCCATGTGACGAAGTCCGCGCCCCACAGGGCCAGGGCGGTCAGTGCGGCCGCATACAACACGAGGGTGATCAACCCGGGGATCAGCCCGAACCCGAACTGCTTCCCGTGGCGGGCCACCCATCGCTGCCCCTGCACCAAGTAGTTGAACCCAACACCAAGATCACCCATAGGTGTACTTTACCTCCGGCGGTTGAGCGGTCTCGCCTGCCGACTGCCGGAGCGGTCCGTCGCACCGTACGCACGGCGTCCCTGCGACGGACCAGCTCCGGCTGGAAGTCCCAGGGCCCGCAGCCCGCAGCCCATGCCTTCGGCCCGGACTCAGGTTTCCTTACGCGCCGTCATGACACGCTGGATCAGATGAAGGCGCAGAGCAGCCGTCAGCCGTCAGCCGTCAGAGCCTGACGATCATCTTGCCGGTGTTGTCGCCGCGCAGGACGCCGAGGAACGCCTCCAGGTTGTTCTCGATGCCCTCGACGACCGTCTCGCGGTACTTCAGCTCGCCGGAGCGGACCCATGGACCGACTTCCCTCACGAACCGGGGCTGGAGGTCGTAGTGGT
>CAMLJW010000452.1 GCA_946480485.1 uncultured Streptomyces sp.
CGCGCTGAGGAAGGGCCGGCAAGTCCGTTGGGTCGACGGCGGTCCGGGCCTGACGGTGCCCGGCTGCACCCATATGGCCGAGCGGAGTGAGCCGAATGGGCTCATCCGGCGGCGGATACCGCTCCGTCTGCTGTGAAATGACCTCATACATCACATGGGTTCCTGCCCCCTCGTGGGAGTGGGACTTAATCTGATGTTTACTGTGCGTAACTTGATCGTACTTGACCGTAATTCCTGATCGGCGGTTGACTGCTTGCTCACCCGCCGTCGACGCGAGAGCAAGCCATTGACCTCTGACCTGCTCGCACCACTCGACCTGGCGTTCTGGAACATGGAGTCCGCCCAGCATCCGATGCACCTCGGTGCCCTCGGCGTCTTCACGTCGCATTCGCCCGCCGCGGGTGCCCACGCCGCCGACCTGCTGGCGGCCCGCGCCGCGGGCGTACCCGGGCTGCGGATGCGGATCCGCGACGTGTGGCAGCCGCTGGCCTTCGGGCGGCCGCTCGCCTTCGGCGGCGCGACCCGGGAGCCCGCCCCCGACTTCGATCCGCTCGACCATGTCCGGCTGCACGCGCCGACCGCGGACTTCCCCGCGGCCGCGGGCCCGCTCATGCAGCGCTCGCTGGAGCGCGGCAGGCCGCCATGGGAGGCGCATGTGCTGCCCGGCGTGGACGGCACCTCGTTCGCCGTGCTCTTCAAGTTCCACCACGCCCTGGCCGACGGCCTGCGGGCGCTGACGCTCGCGGCTGCGGTTCTGGACCCCATGGACCTGCCCGAGCCCCGCCCTCGTCTCCAGGAGCCGCCACGGGGCCTCCTCCCGGACGTACGCAAACTGCCGGGTCTCCTGCGTGGCAGCCTCGCCGACGTGGGCCGGGCCCTCGACATCGGCGCCTCCGTCGCCCGCGCCACCCTGGACGTGCGGTCCACGTCCGCTCTGGTGGCGGCGCCGACCGGGACCCGCCGCATCGCGGGCGTGCTGCTGGACCTCGACGAGGTGCACAAGATCCGCAAGAGCGCCGGCGGCACGGTCAACGACGTCCTGATCGCGATCGTCGCGGGCGCCCTGCGCCGCTGGCTGGGCGAGCGCGGTGACGGCTGCGACGGTGTCGCGCCCCGTGCCCTGATCCCCGTCTCCAAGCGCCGTCCGGGCACCGCGCACCTCCAGGGCAACCGGCTCTCCGGTTACCTGATACGGCTCCCCGTCGACGACCCGGACCCGCTCGGCCGGCTCGACACGGTGCGCACCGCCATGAACCGCAACAAGGACGCGGGACCCAACCGGGGCGCCGGCGCCGTCGCCCTGCTCGCCGACCATGTGCCGCCGCTGGGGCACCGGCTCGGCGGTCCCGTCGTCGGCGCGGCGGCCCGGCTGCTCTTCGACATCCTGGTCACCAGCGTGCCGCTGCCCAACCTCGGCCTGAAGCTCGGCGGCTGCCCGCTCACCGAGGTTTATCCACTCGCCCCGCTCGCCGCCGGCCAGTCCCTGGCGGTCGCCGTCTCGACCTACCGCGGAAGCGTCCACTACGGGCTCGTCGCCGACGCGGAGGCCGTGCCGGACCTCGACCGGCTGGCCAAGGCGGTGACGGCCGAGGTGGAGGAACTGCTCGTCGCCTGCGCTCCCTGATCACCGCAACGGCTGGTGTCCCGATCACCGTCGGTTCGAACGCTGATCACCGCGGGTTTGGTGCCTTGCGCCGCGCTCCGTAAAATTCCGCCTTCGAAAGCGAGCGCGGTTCGAGCGCGGCGCGAGACCCGAGGAACGGCAACGGCGATGACGGTGACAGAGGACGGCCGGGCGACCCCTGCCGTGGACATGGCAGAGGTGGCGGAGGCCTCGTACGGTCCCGGTATCGACCCGGAGCGGCTGGCCGTCTGCCTCGGCGTGCTCGAGGAGCTCGACAAGCTGGAAATCGACCACCCCGACGCCATCGCCGTGCGCCGCGCCACCGCGGGCGTCTACCGCACCGTGAAGCAGCGCCGCCGGCAGGAGCGCCGGGCCTCCAAGACGGCCCACGACAAGGCGGTCACGGAGGCCACCGCGACGGGCTCCGCCCAGCGCATCGACGACGAGACGGAAGGCATCCTGCCGTCGTCGGTGACGGAGTCCGGCGAGATCGCGGGGATACTCCAGCGCCCGCGGTCCTGCTACATCTGCAAGACGCGGTACGTCGAGGTCGACTACTTCTACCACCAGCTCTGCCAGAAGTGCGCCACCGAGAACCGGGCCCGCCGCGACGCCCGCGCCGACCTCAGCGGCAAGCGTGCGCTGCTCACCGGCGGCCGCGCCAAGATCGGCATGTACATCGCGCTGCGGCTGCTGCGCGACGGCGCGCACACCACGATCACCACGCGCTTCCCGAACGACGCCGTCCGCCGCTTCAAGGCCATGCCCGACAGCGAGGACTGGATCCACCGGCTGAAGATCGTCGGCATCGATCTGCGCGACCCGGCCCAGGTCGTCGCGCTCGCCGACTCGGTCGCGGCCGCCGGTCCGCTGGACATCCTGATCAACAACGCGGCGCAGACGGTGCGCCGCTCACCCCAGGCCTACAGCGAGCTGGTCACGGCCGAGTCGGCGCCGCTGCCCGCCGGTGAGCTGCCGCCGGCCGAGGTGATCGGCACCTTCGGGTCCGGTGCCGTGGCGGCGCTGCCGGTGGCCGGGGGCGGCGCACTGACCGCCCAGGACGTCACGGACCTCGCCCTGGTGTCCGGCTCGGCCTCGCTGGAGCGCATCGCCGCCGGGACGGCCATCGACGCGGGCGGACTCGTGCCCGACCTGCACGACAGCAACAGCTGGGTCCAGTCCGTGGACGAGGTCACTCCGGTCGAGCTGCTCGAGGTCCAGCTCTGCAACTCCACCGCGCCGTTCATCCTCATCAGCCGGCTGCGCGCCGCGATGTCCGCGACCGGTGACGGGGCCCGCCGGACGTACATCGTGAACGTGTCCGCCATGGAGGGCGTCTTCAGCCGTGGCTACAAGGGCGCGGGGCATCCGCACACCAACATGGCCAAGGCCGCGCTCAACATGCTCACGCGCACCAGCGCCCAGGAGATGTTCGAGCAGGACCGCATCCTGATGACCGCTGTCGACACCGGATGGATCACCGACGAACGCCCGCACCCGGACAAGATACGGCTCGCTGACGCGGGCTTCCACGCTCCCCTCGACCTGATCGACGGGGCGGCCCGGGTGTACGACCCGATCGTGCGGGGTGAGCAGGGAGAGGACCTGTACGGGGTGTTCCTGAAGGACTACGCGCCCGGTAAGTGGTGAGCTCGCAGGCGGTCGTGGAGCGCGTACGCGGCAGACATGCGGGCGGCCCGACGACCGCCTCCGCGACCCGCCCGCCCGATCCCGCGCGAGACTCCTGTGTCGATCGCGGCCCTGCCCGCAGGCCCGTACGGCGAAGTCATCCGCGTACCACCTCATGATGGGCCGTCAGACACAGGTTTCGGCAGCACCGGAGGTGGAGGGCCGTCGAGGCGCACTTCAGTGGCCCCGATCGATCCACTCCTGCAGGTGCGGGGCTTCGGCGCCGATCGTCGTGGAGTCGCCGTGGCCGGTGCGGACCTTGGTGCCGGGTGGCAGGGCGAGCAGCCGCTCCCGGATCGAGTCGATGATCGTCGGGAAGTGGGAGAAGGAACGTCCCGTCGCGCCCGGCCCGCCCCGGAACAGCGTGTCTCCGGTGAATACGGTGTCCAGCTGCGGGGCGTGCAGACAGACCGCGCCCGGGGCATGGCCCGGGGTATGCAGGACGGTCAGCTCGGTGCCGGCCACGGACAGCCGCTGTCCGTCGGCCAGTTCCCCGTCCGGGAGGCGGTCCGGGTGCGTTTGGTTCCACAGCGGGAGATCGCCGGGGTGGAGGAGGATCGGTGCGCCCGTGCGGGCGGCCAGGGCCGGAGCCGCGTCGATGTGGTCGTTGTGGGCGTGGGTGCAGACGATCGCCGCCAGCCGACGGTCGCCGAGCGCCCCGGCGATGGCGTCGGCGTCATGTGCGGCGTCGATCACCAGGGCCTCGGAGTCATCACCCACGATCCACACGTTGTTGTCGACCTCCCAGGTGCCGCCGTCCAGGCTGAACGTGCCCGAGGTGACCAGGTGTTCGACGCGGGCGCCCCTCACAGGACCACCACCGAGCGCAGCACATCGCCCTCGTGCATCCGGTCGAAGGCCTGCTCCACCGCGTCCAGTTCGATCGTCTCGGTGACGAACGCCGCCAGGTCGAGGCGCCCCTGCTGGTGCAGATCGATCAGCATCGGGAAGTCACGCGAGGGCAGACAGTCGCCGTACCAGGAGGACTTGAGCGCGCCACCGCGGCCGAAGACGTCGAGCAGGGGCAGCTCCAGCCTCGTCTCCGGTGTCGGCACGCCGACCAGGACCACCGTGCCCGCCAGGTCGCGGGCGTAGAACGCCT
>CAMLJW010000453.1 GCA_946480485.1 uncultured Streptomyces sp.
GTCGACGAGGAACCGGGCGCCGAACTTGCCGCCGGCCTCCTCGTCGGCGAGGACCGCGAGCACGATGTCGCGCGGGGGCCTGCGGCCGCTGCGCAGCCGGTCGCGTACGACCGCCAGGGTCATCGCGTCCATGTCCTTCATGTCGACCGCCCCGCGCCCCCACACGCAGCCGTCGGCGATCTCGCCGGAGAAGGGGTGGTGGGTCCAGTCGTCCGCGTTGGCCGGCACGACGTCGGTGTGGCCGTGGATGAGCAGCGCGGGCCGGGACGGGTCCTCCCCCTCGATGCGGGCCACCGTGGAGGCGCGTCCCGGGTGGGACTCGAAGATCTTCGGTTCGAGGCCCACCTCGGCGAGCTTCTCGGCGACGTACTCGGCCGCCTTGCGCTCGCCGGGACCCGCGTGGTCGCCGTAGTTGCTGGTGTCGATCTGGATCAGTTCGCGGCAGAGGTCGACGACCTCGTCCTCACCGGTGATGCTCCTGGCCGTGTCCGACTCGCTCACGCTGCTTCCTCCCACGGTCACTGCTTGTGGTCTCTCGCTGGTGGTTCCCCCTCATCCTCCTCCCTCCACGACCCGCCCCGCTCCAGGGCGGACCCGGCCCGCCACAGGGGGGTTCACACGCGCCGGCCGTGATCGGCAGCCCTCGAAAAGCCTGGTAAAGTTCCCTCTGTCGCCGCGGGCGAAACCCGCGCGACAGACACCTGGTCCGGGTGGCGGAATGGCAGACGCGCTAGCTTGAGGTGCTAGTGCCCTTTATCGGGCGTGGGGGTTCAAGTCCCCCCTCGGACACCAGCTGAGACCCCACTTCACGTGGGGTTTTCTGCTTTCCAGGGCTGTGGCGTGCCCCATCACATGACCAGCAGTCCGCGGCGGCCAAGTGGCGCAGGCGGGCCGCCTCCGACCAACTGGCCGCCTTTGGCCTGCCCTGCCACCGGCTCCTGGGCCGCTACCGGGTGCCGAGGACGAGTTGGGCTCTGTCGCGGGTGTCCAGCTTGGCGAGCAGCCGGGTCAGGTGAGTCCTTGACGGTCTGTTCGGCCATCACCAGCCTCGCGGTGACCTCCGCGTTCGACAGGCCCCGTGCGACCAGCAGCAAGGACCTCCCTCTCCCATGGCGTGAGACCGTTCAGCCGCAGGCGGGCGTTCCGACGCAGGGCCGGGCGGCGCCGGGAGACATCCCCGATGAGCCGGCGGGTCACGGACGGCGCGAGCAGCACGTCACCCCAGGCGATCACTCGTACGGCCCGGACGAGTTCGGTCAGCCGCGCCTCCGAACTGCCCCTCGTTGATGTCCACTTGGTCACCGCGAAGAACGACCTCCGCACCGAGACCGTTGGAGATCACGATGGCCTCCTTGGTGACGCGGATGTACGCGCCGCCCTGGGCCTGCAGCAGAATTCCCTGGTCGCGTCCGGGCGGATCGCTCATCACGATCTTGTGCGCGTCGGGCGTCTGCACCACGACGGGCTTGGCCTGCGACGCGGGCTGCACGAGCCGGCGGGCATCGGGCGGAAGCTCGGCCGACTCGCCGTACCAACACCCCGTCCACACCGGGAAGCTGGGATCCCCCTGCTCGAACTCGACCCACACACCGGCCCCGGGCGGCGGCACCACGAACTGACCCGCCTGCGGCCCGGTGAACGGCAGGCACGGCAGCGCCCAGGTCGACCGCTGGGCACCCAGGACGTCCGGGACCTCGACGGTCACCCGGCCGATATGCAACGGATCGTTGTTGTCCACGACTCGGCCTCGGAACTTGCCGAGGTAGCGATTGCTGGGTGCCGTCATGCTGAACTGCTCCTGATGTGTGTGGGGGGTGTGAGTGACACGGCCTCGGCGCGTTGCCTGCCGGCCGCCGGCCGGTACGCTCCACACGCCGCGCTCGGAGTCGTGCGCGCGAGGACGCCCGCGACGGCGCCGGAGGGGGGAGGAGCGCAGCCGCCCGGTGAGCGGGTCGGTGAGCCGGATGTGCGGGAAGTACAGGCCCGCGTGATTGCCGCGCACGGCGTCGAAGGCGGCGAGTCCGGCCCGGGCCCTGTCCACACCGACCCAGGCGCCGGGCGTGTCGACGAGGAGGAAGACCGGCCGCTCCTGGCACAGCCGCTGCGTCGCCGAGACGACCATGATCATGTCCTCTGTGGACTCGTACGCCGCGAGCTGCGGCAGGACGAGCAGGTTGACGTCCGCGACGCCGCGCGGCGCCTGGATGCCGGTCTTTTCGGCCTTGCCTCCGATGAGGTCGCGGGGCCCCGGCGCCTCGCCGTCCTCGCCGCCCGCCAGCGGGAACACCGGCCGGTTGACGGAGGCCTGCGGGCCCAGGTCGTGGGCACGCTCGCCGAGGAAGCGGACGACGTCCTCGGAGTCGGTGGAACCGGCCCACGACCGTTTTGCCGTTGCCGAAGAACTGGTGCACCGCGTAGCCGACTGCGCTCTGCGAGCTCAGTCCGCCGAAGCGGCGCACGAACTCGGTGAAGCTCGTGACGCCCACCGGCTCGTTCAGCGGACCGCGCGTAATGTGCCCGACGAAGGCGGTCACCGAGGTGGTGACAGCCGAGATGCTTCGGGCGCTGCTGGGAAGCTCTTCGACGTAGACGCCGGGATACGTCGGGCCGGCCGTGCTCACCGCGCTCATCGGCATTCCCCTCCAAATCCGTTCTCGGCACCGGATGAAAAGCACACAAGAGAGACAACAGAGGGAGCGGGTGCGGTTCAGCGCGCGCCAAGTCGGCCGGGCGTAGTGCTGGTGGCGGGTCAGACGCGCCTCATCAGTTCTCCCGTCAGCGCCCCGGGCGGTTGGCTGTCCGGGTCAAGCAAATGCTTGTGACTCCTGATGTGTTGAGCGACCTCCTGAGGCGTTAGTGACTGCTGATACGTCTTCAACCTAGCCTGTTGTGTACGGAGTTGTTAGAACAAGGCACGTTCAGGCCACCTTGATGGAGTTTCCGTGAAGGTGGTTCCATGTCACTCCCACACTGCGCCCGCGTGTCGCGGCTGGTGATCCACGGCTCCCGCGCAGGAGGCCGATGCGGCAGAATGGGAGCATGTCCCGACGCACCACCCGCCCCAGACGGCAGCGGGCCGCCCGCCCCGCACAGCCCGCTTTGTGCCCCTGCGGTCTGCCAGACACGTACGCAACCTGCTGTGGCCGGTTTCACCGGAGTGAGAGCGTGGCGCCGACCGCCGAGGCGCTGATGCGGTCCCGGTATACCGCGTTCGCGCGGCGCGACGAGGCCTATCTGCTGCGGACATGGCATCCGCGAACCCGGCCGGCCCGGGTCGGGTTCGATCCGGCGACGCGCTGGACGGGCCTGGAGATTCTCGCCACGGCCGAGGGGTCGGCCTTTCACAGCACCGGGACCGTGACCTTCCGGGCGTCGTACGCGGGCGGCTCGCTGCACGAACGGAGCCGGTTCGAGCGGGTCGACGGGGCATGGGTGTACGTGGACGGGGACTTCCCGAGTAACGCGGTTCCCGAGTAACGCGGTTCCCGAGTAAAGGGGTCCGCGAGCGACGCGGTTCCCCGGGTAACCCGTTCCCCGAGCGACCGGCCTCCCCAGGCAGCCGGCCCACGCCTTGCTTCAGGTGTCCTCGGACATGGAGCGGCACCCGACGCACCTCCGACGCGACGTCGGCCCTCCGATGTCGCAGAAGACGGCGAGACCACAATGAATCAAGGCCGCCCCCCTGAACCGCACACCACCGGACCGCACACCACCGGACCACGGACCACCGGACCGCGCACCCCCCATCTCGTTGTGATCATGGGCCTGGCAGGCACCGGGAAGACCACTGTGGGCCCCCTGCTCGCCGACCGGCTCGGCGTTCCGTACGCAGAGGGCGACGACTTCCACCCCCAAACCAACATCGCCAAGATGTCGGCCGGAGCGCCTCTGACCGACCAGGACCGCCTGCCATGGCTGGACGCCATCGGCGGGTGGGCTCACGGGCGGGCCGGGCTCGGCGGGGTGATCAGTTGCTCGGCGCTGAAGCGGAGTTACCGCGACCGGTTGCGGGCCTCCGCTCCCGGCCTCGTCTTCGTGCATCTCACGGGTGACCGCAAGCTCATCGAGGACCGGATGACGCACCGCCAGGGGCACTTCATGCCGACGGCGCTGCTGGACTCCCAGTTCGCCACCCTCCAGCCGCTCCAGGCGGACGAGGCGGGTTTCGCCGTGGACGTCTCCGGCAGTCCGGAGGAGATCACCGAGCGGGCGATGTCCGCTTTGCGCGGCCTCGACCAGTAACTCCTCCTCCCCTAGTGCACGGCCCTTGCCGCGGCTCGGCCCGCCGCGCGGCCGGAGAAGAGACAGCCGCCGAGGAACGTGCCCTCGAGGGAGCGGTAGCCGTGGACGCCGCCGCCGCCGAAGCCGGCGACCTCGCCCGCGGCGTACAGGCCCGCGAACACCTCGCCGCCG
>CAMLJW010000454.1 GCA_946480485.1 uncultured Streptomyces sp.
ATCGAGCAACTGATGGGAGAGGCATGAACGTGCAGCGCAGCAGAGCGGCTGTGCCGGAAGCCGCTTGGTTCAAGAGCAGTTACAGCACTGGCAACGGGGGCGAATGCGTCGAGGTCGCCGAGGCTCCCGAGGCCGTACTGATCCGGGACTCGAAGGTCCGATCCGGACCGGTTCTTGCAGTCACCTCCGACGCGTGGGCCGGGCTCGTCCGGCTGGCCGCCGACCAGACCGTCTGAGCCGTATATTCACCACCCCCTGGGGCCCAGTCGCACTGGCGGCTGGGCGCCCGCGTCCTGTCGGGGTGAGGGGCTGGGGCTACTTCACATCTTTGGCCAGGACGGCGACGGCGACCTTGCCCACCACCGTCGTCAGGACGTAGTTCGTCGAGCTGCTGAAAGCGACACCTACACCGGCTGGGATCGCCTTGGCCATCGCCTTCTGGGTGAAGGTGATGGACACCCGCTTGAACAACTGCTTGATCGTGACCAGGGCGGGACCTTTCAGGTACTGGTAGACCAGCTTCTCGGCGATCTTCTGGACCGCTGCCTTGCCGCCCTTTGTCGCCATCTGTTCCGCAGAACCCGCCAACGCGAGCATGAAGGCGAGGTGCTTCTTGTCCTCGCTGCTCAGCTCGGTCTCGTACACCTCGACCAGGCACATGCACATGTCGATCTGGAGCTTGAGCGCCGCGGCGATATCAGTGACACCACCGCCCAGGACTGCGACCGCCGTACCGACGCCCGGAATCACGCTCGGGACTGCGGTGACCGCCCCAGCGGCTGCCGAAAGTTTGGAGTACCGGCCAACGATCTTGTTGGCGACCCGGCGCTTGTCCTCCAGGCTCTCAGGCTCCCGCTTGAACTTGGCCTCGAAAGTCGCGCGGTAACCGCCCACGAGCGTAGCGGCCGCCTCCGGCGTGATGGCGATCCCCTCGACGACCTTCTGGAGCCGGGACGCCTCGGGCTCGTCCGTCGCGTGATCCATTGTTTCCCCTCCCGATTCGTTGTCCCTGATGAAGAGGACAACTTGCACTGCGCACAGACCTGATGCACTGCAAGGTGCCCCGGCCGGCGCATCCAGCCGGGGCGTGCGCCTCAGACGTCGTCGTCCAGGCCCTCCTCGCGGCGGATCATTCGCCACGCGGCCTTGCGGGCGCTGCGGTCCAGGCTGGACTTGAAGCCCTTGTCGGGGCCGAAGTACTGGCGGCCCATGCCCGCGATGGTGTCGATGTGGTCGGCCATCTTGTCCGCGAAGACGTGGTCGAAGACGAGGCCGAAGTTGTCCTCGTCGTTGACGACGGCTGCCGCCCGCACCTTCGGGTCGGCCTTGGCCTCCTCGAACGGGCGGATGACGTCCTGCTCAGTGAACTCGGTGCCGAAGCGTTCGTTGAACTTGTCGATCAACTGCGAGAGCAGCGACTTCTCCGCTTCCTTCGCGCCGCCCGAGCCGTCGCCGAAGCCCTGCATCGTCGTCGGCCCCTCGGCGGTGAGGGAGACGTCGTACTCGCCGGTCTTCTCCACCCGCATATGGCTGAGGTCGACCTCGCCTATGTCCACGCCGCCGTCCGCGCGGCGCGGCAACCGGTTGAGGAGGTAGCGGCCGTAGAGGTGCAGTCGCTCCAACTCGGCGTCCCGGTAGGGGACGATCTGCGCGAGGAAGCCGTACTTCCTGACGTAGTCGTTGAGGTCGGAGCGGAAGCCCTCCGCCGTCTCCTGGTCGTCCTCGTCCTCGTCCTCGCTTGCGAGCAGAGCGGTGAAGCGGGCGACTGCGGGGGAGAGCAGCCGGTACAGCTCGGCGTGCAGCTTCTCCCACTTGGACTGTGAGCCCGCTGCCTTCTCCTTGGCGGCGAAGTACGCGGCGGCGAACTCGTCCATCTCCTGCCCGGACAGGATCGCCGCCCGCATGACCCGGCTCTGCGCGGTGTAGAGCAGGTTGGGGTCGGAGGGGAGGGTGTTCGCCTCCTCGAAGTACGGGCGGAAGGCGTCCTGTATGTCGCCTGCGTCGTTGACGAAGTCCAGGACCGCCAGGTCGGCTTGGGTTTTGCGCTCGGCGGTCCGGTTCAGCCGGGACAGGGTCTGGACGGCGGAGATGCCGGTCAGCGTCTTGTTGACGTACATCGTCGTCAGCAGCGGCTGGTCGAACCCGGTCTGGTACTTCTCCGCCACGACCAGGATCTTGTACTCGCGCTGGCCGGCGCCCCCGGCTCGGGCGGCCTTGTCGTCGGCACGCGTGTACGCGAACGCCTTCGGCAGCGCGCTCTCCGACACCCCGCCGTTCTCCTTCGGCTCGGTGGTCTCCTCGCCGTCGACGGTGAGCGAGCCGGAGAAGGCGACGAGGACACCCAGGTCGGGGTACTTGGTGTCGTAGTCCCGGTCCTTGATGTAGCTCTTGATCGCGCGCGCCATCTGCACGGCGGACTGCCGCGAGGCGGTCACCACCATGGACCTGGCCCGCCCGCCGAGACGGCCCCGGCTGTGCGTCACGAAGTGCTCCACGATCACCTGGGCGTGCTGGGCCACCGTCGAGTCATGAGTGAGCGCGTACCGGGCGAGCAGGCCGTTCGCCTTCGACGGGTCGACCTCCCGCTCGTCGGGGTTCTGGTTCACCAGCTTCCAGTACGTGTTGTACGTGACGTAGTTGCGCAGCGGATCGAGGATGAAGCCCTCCTCGATCGCCTGCCGCATGGAGTACGTGTGGAAGGGCCGGTAGGCCGCCTTGCCGTCGATGTCCTGGAGCGTGCCGAAGAGTTCGAGGGTCTTGGCCTTCGGCGTGGCGGTGAACGCGAAGTAGGAGAGGTTGGCGGCGCGGGAACGCTGCTCGGCCCTCTTCTTGAGCTGCTCGTCGAGGCTGGCGGCGACCGGGGCCTTGACTGTGGTCGCGCCCGCGTCGTCCGAGTCGGCGTCCAGGCCGAGGTCGCGCAGAGCGGCCCGTACGTCCTTGGCGGCGTCGCCGGACTGCGAGGAGTGCGCCTCGTCCACGATGATCGCGAAGTGACTGCCCCAGATCTCGGTGGGGTTGCGCTCGATGTACGAGATCAGCGCCGGGAACGAGTGCAGGGTGACCGTGACGATCTTCCCGGTGTCGCGGGACAACGCCTTGGCGAGCTGCTCGCCCTTCGCCCCGTGCTTCTCGTCGATCTTCACGACGAGGCCTGCGGTCTGCTCGAAACGGCCGACCGTCTCCCGGAGTTGTGCGTCCAGGTTGCGGCGGTCGGTGATGACGATGACCTTGTCGAAGACCGGCACGCCCGGCTTGAGGCCCTTGGCGATGGCCTCGGCGTCGAGTTCGCGGGGGTCGGTGGGGGTGTGCAGGTCGCTGAGGCGGTGCGCGAGCCAGCCGATGGTGTTCGACTTGCCCGAGCCGGCCGAGGCCATGACCAGGTAGTCGTGTCCCGCGCCGTGCGTCGCGGCGTGCGCGGTGAGCTTCTTGACCGCGTCCCACTGCTGGAACCGGGGGAAGACCATCGTCTTGGTGCTGCTGCCGCCGCCGGGCGACTTGCTCTTGTGCAGGTGCACGAACCGCTGCAGCAGGTCCAGCCAGTTGTCCGGCTGCCAGACCTGTTCCCAGAGGTAGGAGGTCGCGTACGTGCCGAAGGCGGTGGGGGCCGGGTTTCCTGCGCCGCCCGGCTGACCGGGGCCGTTGGAGCCCGTGTTGAACGGGAGGAAGCGGGTGTTCTTGCCCTTGAGCTGAGTGGCGACGAAGACCAGGTCCGGGTCGACGGCGAAGTTCGCGACGACGCGACGCGTGAAGATCAGCTCGGTGGGGTCGCGGTCGGTGCGGTACTGCTCCTTGGCCTGCTCCACCCCCTGCTTGGTCAGCGGGTTCTTCAACTCGGCCGTGGCGACGGGGATTCCGTTGAGGAAGAGGGTGAGGTCGAGCCGGTTGCCCCAGTCGGCCTGCTTCGTCGCGTACTCGAGTTCGCGGACGACGGTGAGGCGGTTGGCCCGGTAGCCGTCGAGTACGGAGTCGTGGGCGACGAGGTTCGGCTTGAAGTACGCGACGCGGAGGCGGACGCCCCGGTCCTTGACGCCGTTGCGGAGGACATCGAGGAGCCCGTTGGTGGCGATGGCCTGGTCGAGGCGGCCGGCGAACCCGCGCTGCGCCTCGTTCGGGTCACCGCCGTAGACGGTGAGCAGCTCACTCCACTCGTCGGGTTGGGTCGCCCCGATGAAGGTGAACAACTCGTTGGTGTCCAGGCCGAGATCGGCCCGGTAGTCCTGCGGGCGCGCTTCGCGCCAACCGCGCTCGACCATGGCGGCGACGATGGCATCGCCGAAGGCGGACTCCGTGTGGATGGGGCTCATGGCTACGCGCTCACTCCGTCCGTTACGTTGCGCCCGCTGGCGGTGGTTACGTCGAACTGGCCGGTTACGGCGGCGGTGATGAGGGCTTGTCGGCGTTC
>CAMLJW010000455.1 GCA_946480485.1 uncultured Streptomyces sp.
GATGACGTGCCCCAGCGCGGGCGGGAAACGCGGCCGGGGCCATGACGTACGACCACCGGGGACCCGCGTATCACTATGACTGTCGGTGATCGTGGAGATGGTCTCCTGAGTCGTCACCATGCCGTAGGTCCGCGAGGTGAGCCGCGATCTCGCCGGAGGTGAGGCCCTTCGTCCTGATCAGGTGACCCGTCGTCGTACTCATGGGGCTCACTCCTTCGTGGAGATCAACACCTCATTCATGGCTCTGGCCCGTAGTCGGTGGTGACGTTGAGTAGCCGTTTGTGATCATGGTCTTGTGAGGAGTTGAGCGGTCAGCAAAGCATGGGGCGGACCGGAATCTGCTACGACAATGCCGCGGCCGAAAGCTTCTGGGCTGTCTTCAAGGAGGAGATCGGCACCAAGGGCTCTCACGTGGCATCCTGTTATCCGTTTGTCTATGCGGATCGGGGGGCTGTTCACGTCGACAGCAGCATCGGGGGACGGCGGAGCATCAGGGTTCTGGGCGTCGTCGCGGGTAGTGTGGTCGCCCTCGCGCTTGCGTGGGCAGCGTGGGCCAAGAACGGTGCCGGACATGGAGGCTCGCTCTCAGGATTCTTCAGCGTCGTCGGTAGCGTGATGAGTCTGGTCGTCGGCGTGGCTTCGCTGTACATCTCGTGGCTGGGTCATGGGGCGCAACGCCGCGAGCATGCTGACAGCCACAGCCTCACCACCATCGCGGATGAGCTGGCAGTGGCAGTAGGCGGGCAGTGGGAGGCCGAGGCACGCCTACGGCGGCTGGACGACCCGTACCCGCTGCCTGTTTCCTGGACAGCCGCGCCGGATGAACTGGTGCAGCCATGGCCCCTCCTCGTACAGCTGGCGAGCGGCGCCGTTGCCGCTGACCGGGCCTACGTGCCACCTGGCTGGGCGGGCGGACCCCACGCCCTGGCCGGTGCGGACGCGGAGATCGTCGAGGTGCTCACTGAACGGGTGCCGGGTCGGCGTCTGGTCGTGCTCGGCGAACCGGGCGTGGGCAAGACCGTTCTGCTTGTACGTCTCTTGCTCGGCCTGCTCAGGCGGCGCCGGGCGGGCGATCCGCTGCCCGTCATCTTCTCGCTCGCCTCATGGGATCCGACCGCCCAGCCCCTGGACGCGTGGATGGCCGAACGCCTCGTGGCCGATCACCCCGCCCTGGCCTCAGCTGCCCCAAACACCATCTCCACTCGCTCCGGCCGCCCCCTGACCCGCGCGCAGGCCCTTTTGTCCCAGCGCCTGATATTGCCCCTCCTTGACGGCTTCGACGAACTGCCGCCTCGACTGCGCCCGGTGGCCCTGGACGCCGTCAACCAGACCCTGCCGCCCGGCCACGGTCTCGTACTGTCCAGCCGCACCAGCGAGTACCACGATGCGCTTGCCCCGTCGGACGGCGTCCCCGTCCGCCTCGTCGGGGCCGCGGGTATCGAGCTGCGGCCGCTCGAGGCCGACGTGTTGGCCGCTTACCTGCGTCGCGACGCCGGTGGCGAGGCCACCCTGTCCGCCGATCGCTGGCACCTTGTCCTGACCCGGCTGCGTGAGGCCTCCGACTCGCCCGTCGGCGTGGCCCTGCGAACCCCGCTGATGCTCTTCCTCGCCCGCACCGCCTACAATCCCCGTCCCGGCGAACGCCCCACCGGCCTTCCTGATCCCGGCGAACTGTGCGACACCGCCCGCTTCCCCACCGCCGAGGCAATCCGCATCCACCTCTTCGATGCCTTCATTCCCGCCGCCTACCGCCCCCGGCCCGGCCACCCCGCCCGCCGGTCCCACGAACACGCCGAACGGACCCTGATCTTCCTGGCCCGTCACCTCGAACACACCCGACGCGGCAGCGTCAACCTGGCCTGGTGGCAGCTGCGCTCAGCCCTGCCGCGCGCGGTGCCGGGAGTTCTGGCAGGAGCGGTGGTAGGACTGGTGGCGTTTCTCGGGAACGTCCTCTACACCCTCGGGACCGTTGCCGACCCTTCCATCCTCAAGCGTCTGGCGGTCTCGGATACCGCCCTCTATTACGGTGCGATGGCCCGTGTGCTGGACTTCGCCCCGTTCTTGCAATCAGGCTGGGACATTCCCACCACACTTGCCTGGGCGGGCGTGGCCAATGTGGCTACCGGGCTGCTGCTCAGCTTCCTGTTCGCCATCCGCGGGCAACGGGCCCCGGCCTTGCGGGCACGCTGGTCCTGGACCAGATGGTCCGCTCTGCGAGGTCTCGGCGTCGGCGCTCTTGTGGGGACATTCTTCTGTCTCCTCGTCGACCTCAGGTCAGGTATCACCTGGGGACTTTTCGCGACCTGCGTGGTCTGGCTGTTCGGGGGCTGGAACACCAACCCGGCCGACACCTCCACGGCCACGGCCCCGGACGGCCTCCTCGCACAGGACCGTCGTGTCTTCTGGAGCCTCGTACGAAACGGCTGGCTGCTGGGAGGTGCGGCATACGGAAAGATTTACGGTGTGTCGGTCAATTTCCTCCCTAAGGGCCTGGGCGGCGGCTTCTTCTCCGACACGCTCTTCGGTGTGGGAGTCGGCTTCGCGGTCGGTATGTACAACGGCCTGTACATCGGCCTGGCCACCGCGTTCCACCGCACCGCCTGGGGCGACTTCATCCTCGCCTGGCACTGGCTGTCCCACCGCCACGACCTCATACGTGACCTGATGCCGTTCCTCGCGGAAGCCCACAAGACGCACGGCATCCTGCGCCGGGTCGGTTCCGTTTACCAATTCCGCCACATCGACCTCCAACGCCACCTGGCATCCCGCCCTGCTCCACAGGGCTCCGTCGTTCTCGCGATCGGCCGGAATTGATGACGTGAGTCCGAGGGTCGCCAGCGGCCGAGCCATGTCCCGCCCGTGATGGCGCAGGCTCTCGGCGATGTTGGCGGTGATTTCATTGCTGATCGAGATCCCGGTGCGCAGCAGATCCTTCCAATGGCGTTCGATGAGGGCCCAGTCGATGACGTCGTCGAACAGGGAGTCGATGTGTTTGTCCCGCACCTTGGCGTCCGGCCGGTAGAAGTTCAGGTCGTGCCAGTTGCGTATGCGGGGAAGGAGGTCGAATCCGAGGAGCGCGGCCTGGCCGAACACCGGCAGCGAAGCGCCTTGGGTGTCGGCGTGGATGGTGTCGGGCTGGATGTCGGAGACGTTGGACAGCAGCGAGTCCAGCAAGTACACCGCCTCCCACACCCCGCACGGGATGAAGTGAGAGAACAGCGCGAATGTAGTTGTCGGACACCAGTTGGAACGCCGGAGCCCCGAACCCGGAAGCGCGCGGGTTCGCGGATTCCTGGACGTGAACGGGGCGGAACCTCGGCGTCCTCGGCCGGCTCCCTGCCCGAGTGCTGGCTGCTGGCCGAATGGCCCCCCGGCACCGCCGAGCCCACCGACTACTGGCTGTCCACCCTGCCCGCTGACACCCCGCTGTGCGAACTGGTCCGTATCGCCAAGATCCGCTGGCGCATCGAGCACGATTACCGCGAACTCAAAGACGGCCTCGGCCTAAACCACTTCAAAGGCCGCACCTACCTCGGCTGGCACCGCCACGTCACCCTCGCCGCCCTCGCCCAAGCCTTCTGCACCCTGCTCCGCCTCGACCCCAAAGCCCCTGCGCCGGCCTGATCCTCTACGCGGTCCTCCGCGAGTTACAGAAGATTCTGGCCACCTGGACCGGCGCCTGCTCGATATGCAGCCAACCCACCCCCGCACCGGAACCCCACCCCAGGACCTAACGAAGCCCTACTAGAAGCGCGGCAAGTCTGCCACCCATGGCCTGAGGAATACCCAGGGGGGTATCACTGCTACAGTGAAGCGAAGATACCCCCCGGGGTAAAAGGCTAATGGAGGGAGCCGATCGTGTTCTTCGTTGACACCCTGGAGACCGAGGGCCTGGGCAACCGCAGCTATCTCGCCGGCGGGGCTACGACGGCGGTGGTCGTCGACCCGCCGCGCGATGTGGAGCGGGTCGTGGCGGCGGCGGCCGGCCGCGGGGTGCGGATCGGCTACGTGGTGCACGCGTTCACCGCCGACCCCGAGGACGAGGAGGGCTGGACGCGGCAGGCGCGGGCGCTGAGCACGGCGGTGGAGAACGCCGCCGTCCTCGGTGCGGGGGTCGTGTACCTGGTCAGCGGTCCGTCGGGACGGCCGACCTCTGGTGCGGTCCATGTCATCGCATCATCATGCACGCCAGGCGCGTGCACTTGCGAACCCTGGGCCACTGTCCGGCCGAAGGGTTCAAGGCGTGAAGTCGACCACGCAAGCTCCGAACTAGCACCAGGTCGCTTGCCGGCCTGGTCGGCTGACCTCAGAATCCCGGCAGAGCCCGCACGTGGCGCAGCGGGGTGGCCGTCAGGTATCGCCGAGAGGTAGCCGTGGAGCTTGAGATCGGTCCGTTCGAC
>CAMLJW010000456.1 GCA_946480485.1 uncultured Streptomyces sp.
AGGCGCGACGCTCCTGGACGTAGGCGGTGAACGCCGCTTCGGCATCCACAGTCTCCGACACGGAACGACGTTCCCCCGCGGCCTCCCCGTACGCGGCTCCCCCGTGAGCTCCCCCCACCACATGTGCGTCAACCACCGTCATGTACGACCCGGTGTGCTGACGCCCGGTGCCGCGAGCGCACCCCCGCCCGCTCGCGGCACCGGACTTCCCGGTGTTCCGCGAGACCTCGTGAAGACGCGTGACAACTGCGACTGCGCTAGAGCTGGTGCTGTGCAGCGTGTTCATCTCGCGCCCCCCGTCGTGGAGTTCCGGTTCCCGATACTTCTCTGCGGTGCTTCCTCGCTGTGCCGAAAGCTTGCCGAGGCGACTTCATCACGGTGTCCGCCGACTGTCACAGACGTGCAACAGGGGCACGAGCCAGGCGCGCCACACGCTGATCGCAGAGAAGCGTCATACGGCTACTCATCCGGCACCTGCGCCACGTACTCCGTCCACACTCGTCAGCAAAGATGCATGCGAGCGCTCCAACGGTCGATACGGCGCGATGCCATGCGACAGAATGACGTCCGTGCCTTCCCTGTTGCTGATCGAGGACGACGACGCCATCCGTACGGCCCTGGAGCTGTCGCTGACGCGCCAGGGGCACCGTGTGGCCACCGCTGCCACCGGCGAGGACGGTCTGAAACTGCTGCGCGAGCAGCGGCCGGATCTGATCGTGCTGGATGTGATGCTGCCCGGGATCGACGGCTTCGAGGTGTGCCGGCGCATCCGGCGCACGGACCAGCTGCCGATCATCCTGCTCACCGCCCGCAGCGACGACATCGACGTCGTGGTCGGACTGGAGTCCGGGGCCGACGACTATGTCGTCAAGCCGGTACAGGGGCGGGTGCTCGACGCCCGTATCCGGGCCGTACTGCGGCGCGGCGAGCGTGAGGCCAACGACGCGGCGACGTTCGGCAGCCTGGTGATCGACCGCGCGGCGATGACGGTCACCAAGAACGGCGAGGATCTGCAACTGACGCCCACCGAGCTGCGGTTGCTCCTGGAGCTCAGCCGCCGCCCCGGACAGGCCCTTTCCCGCCAGCAGTTGCTGCGGCTGGTGTGGGAGCACGACTACCTCGGTGACTCGCGGCTCGTCGACGCCTGTGTGCAGCGGCTGCGCGCGAAGGTGGAGGACGTGCCGTCCTCGCCGACGCTGATCCGTACCGTGCGCGGCGTGGGATACCGGCTGGACAATCCTCAGTGACCCAGGCGCAGGGCAAACTCCGCGGCTGGGCCGCGGCGCGCAGGACGATACTCGCGGGCCTGCGTTTCACGAGCCTGCGGCTGCGCCTGGTCGTCGTGTTCGGGCTCGTCGCGCTCACCGCGGCGGTGTCGGCGTCCGGCATCGCGTACTGGCTCAACCGCGAGGCCGTGCTGACCCGTACGCAGGACGCGGTGCTGCGCGACTTCCAGCAGGAGATGCAGAGCCGCGCGAGCACGCTGGCGGTGCATCCGACGCAGGACGAGCTGGGAGGCGCAGCACGCCAGATGGCCAACAGCAGCCAGGGCTTCAGTGTGCTGCTGATCGCCGAGGACGAGGCCGGCAGGCCCGTCCGCGCCAACTCCGACCTGGACACCTTCACGCTGGAGGACGTACCGGAGTCCCTCCGCAAGGCGGTGAACAAGGAGCAGAAGCTCTCCTCGAGCAACAAGCACACGTACCACCTGTACTGGCAGCGGATCGTGGACGGCGACAAGCCGTATCTCGTGGGCGGCGCGAAGGTGGTCGGCGGCGGGCCGACCGGCTACATGCTCAAGTCGCTTGAGCCGGAGGCCAAGGACCTCAACTCCCTCGCCTGGTCGCTGGGTATCGCGACCGGGCTCGCGCTGATCGGCTCGGCGCTGCTCGCGCAGGCCGCCGCGACGACGGTCCTCAAGCCGGTGCACCGCCTGGGCACGGCGGCCCGCCGACTCGGCGAGGGCAAGCTGGACACCCGGCTGCGGGTGTCCGGCACGGACGAACTCGCGGATCTGTCACGGACGTTCAACCGCACCGCGGAGGCGCTGGAGAAGCGGGTCGCGGACATGAGCGCGCGCGACGAGGCGTCCCGGCGCTTCGTGGCGGACATGTCGCACGAGCTGCGGACACCACTGACCGCGATCACGGCCGTGACGGAGGTCCTGGAGGAGGAGCTCGACGCCAAGACCGGCAGCGTCGACCCGATGATCGAGCCCGCGGTACGGCTCGTCGTCAGCGAGACCCGGCGGCTGAACGACCTGGTGGAGAACCTCATGGAGGTCACCCGCTTCGACGCGGGCACGGCCCGGCTCGTCCTGGACGACGTCGACATCGCCGACCAGATCACCGCGTGCGTCGACGCGCGTGCCTGGCTGGACGCGGTGGAGCTGGACGCCGAGCGCGGCAGCACCGCGCGCCTCGACCCGCGCCGCCTGGACGTGATCCTTGCGAACCTGATCGGCAACGCGCTGAAGCACGGCGGATCTCCGGTACGCGTGTCCGTGCGCGAGGAGGAGGACGACCTGCTCATCGAGGTCCAGGACCATGGCCCGGGCATCCCCGAGGAGGTCCTGCCGCACGTCTTCGACCGCTTCTACAAGGCGAGCGCCTCCCGTCCGCGCTCCGAGGGCAGCGGTCTGGGCCTGTCCATCGCCCTGGAGAACGCGCACATCCACGGTGGTGAGATCACCGCCGCGAACTCACCCGAAGGGGGCGCGGTGTTCAGCCTGCGGCTGCCGCGCGACGCCTCTGTGCTCACCTGCCAGGAGAACCGCGACCCCGGAGACCCCGGAGAGAACGCTGCCGTGTCCCCCGAGGGCAAGGGCTCCCAGGGGGCCCCTCGATGACTCCGCGCAGCGCATGGGGCGTACGCCGACTGCGTGCCGGAGGCCCGACGCGGGCCGCGCACCCGACGCGTACCACACGCCGGACACGTACCGCCCTGCTCGGCGTGCCGTTGCTCGCAGTGGCGCTGGCCGGCTGCGGGATCCGGTCCACCGAGGTGCCGACCGAATTCGGGCCCGCGCCCTCACGGGTGCCGTGCACGCTGTCCGGACCGGACCTCGGTACGCAGTCCTCGCGCGGAATCCTCGTCCAGGTGTTCCTGCTCTGTTCCTCGCAGCTGGTGCGGGTCGACCGGACCGTGCGGATCGCCGCCGGCACGGCGGCGACAGAGCGCGTACGCGCCGCGCAGGCGCTCGTCGACGAGCTCATCGAGGACCCGTCGGCCGTCGAGAAGCAGGCCGGCTACACGACGAACGTACGGGAAGGTATGACGGTCGCGGGGCCGCGCCCTGACGACCCGGAGGACGCGCTCCGCCTGAGCATCGCCCCGGCCTCCCTGACGCCGTACGCGCTTGCCCAGATCATCTGCACCTTCAGCGCCTCGGCCGCCGCCTCCGACGACGGCACGGTCACCCTCGGCGGCCCCGGCACCCAGGCCCCGCGCCGCTACGAGTGCACGTCCGAGGTGCGCTCCAGGCCGGGCACGCAGTCCCCACCGTCTTTGGAGGCCGACCGGAACTGAGGCCGGGGCCGAAGCTGAGGCGGGGCCGAGGCCGGGGCCGGAGCTGAGGCGCACCTGGGGCCCGGGTGGAAGTCGGCCGTCCCGCCCCGGCAGGTGGCACACGCCTCACCCGTGCCGGGCCAAGCCCTCTGGACCCACGGAACCGATCCTGCCGGAGGCCGCGTCTTGGGGGGCGTGCAGCGTCAAGGCTCAGACGGCGGCAGCGCCGCGATCCGCATCCGTGCGGCGGGAGTTGTTCTTCTCGTCGCACATCTCGCGCTCGTCGCCTGGCTCACGCTGCGCCCCCTGGACGTGCCGTGGGTGAGCGCCGCGAACCTACGCCCGTTCGCGAGCATCAGAGCCGATCTGGCCCTGGGCCCCGAGGCAGCGGTCCGCAGAATCGGCAAGGGCCTGCTGCTGCTGGCCCCGCTCGGCGTGCTACTGCCCATGGCGGACGGCAGACTGGCCGTCTCCTCGCTGCTGTCCCTGCTCCGTACGGTCGCTGTCGGCACCCTGCTCTCCATGGGCATCGAGCTCCTGCAGACCGGGGTGCCCGGCCAGGTGGTGGACGTCGACTCGCTGCTGCTCAACACCGCCGGTGTGGCCCTGGCCCACCTGGCAGTCGTGCCCGCCGCGCGCGCCGGGCTGCGCCGCCGGACCGTGACGCGACGGCGCGCCGCCCTCCGGCCGGAGGATGCGGCTCAGGGTCGGACCCCGACGATTCCCAGGGTCGGGGTCGCCCCGTAGAGCGACGCTTCGCCTCCTTCCTGACCCGTAGTGTGGAAGGCAAAGAGCCCCCCACGGGGGAGGCCTCGTACCGAGCCGCGAGAACACGAAGGAGCCGTGATGGACCGCCTTGCCCGCCCCACCCATGGCCGGATGATCG
>CAMLJW010000457.1 GCA_946480485.1 uncultured Streptomyces sp.
CAGCTTGTTCGCGGCGTTGAAGGTGACACCGTGGTCGATGCCGTACAGCCGGCCGTCGCCGGTGGGCAGCAGATGCCCGCCCTTGCGGTCGGCATTGTTGATCACGGCGTCGAGTACGGCGAGTCTGCGCAGCCGCTCGTCGTCGGCGTGCACGAGCAGCGCCGTACGCCCTTCACCGACCTCGGCGAACCCGACGGCCTTCCAGCCGTCGCCGGGCTCCACGGCGTCGACCAGCGCGAGCAGCTCGGCGCCGGGCACCGGCTCGATCCACAGCTGGCACATGCCCTCGCCGTACGGCCCGTCGCGCAGCACGGTGGTGGGGACGAGCCCCCAGCCGGTCGACTCGGACACCTCGTACGCCGCGACCTCCCGTTGCGCCAGCGTTCCGTCGGGGAAGTCCCACAGCGCGCGCTCCCCGGCGACCGGCTTGTAGACGCAGGACTCCGTGCGTCCCTCGTACGCCACGTCGCACAGCAGCACCGCGTTGGAGGCCTCACGAATCTGTCCGCGCACCGTCAGCTCGCCCTCGGCGAGCAGCTCGGCCGTGGTCACGCCTCGCGTCGGTATCCGTTCTGGCGCGGACATACGTGTCCTTCCGGGTCGAGCGGGAGACTGCACAGCGGGCACGGCGGTCGGCCCGCGTTGACGACGTCGAGGGCGCGCTTGGCGAACGCCCTGGCCTGCGCGCCGGTGAGCCGGACCCGCAGCATCGGCGGACCGTTCTCCTCGTCCTGCAGGAGCCTTTCCTCGGCGGCGGCGAGGTCCTCGTCGGAGTCGGCGTCCAGCTCCACGAGCGCCTGCGCCTCGACCATCATGCGCTGTTCGTCGCCGTCCCAGGCCAGCGCCATGGTGCCGACCCGGAACTCCTCCTCCACGGGAGTCTCGAGAGGGGCGGTGTCGGAGACCTCCGTCGGGGCCATGGCCGGGACGGCCGCACTTCCTCCGGTACGCCGTACGACCTCGTCCAGAAGCTCGTCCATCCGCTCGGCGAGCGCCGCCACCTGCGCCTTCTCCAGGGCCACGCTGGTCACCCGGGGCCCCGCGGAGGCCTGCAGGAAGAAGGTACGGCGCCCGGGCAGCCCGACCGTACCGGCCACGAAACGGTCCGGCTGGTCATAGAGGAACACCTGACGGGACACGTCCTGTCTCCATGGGATCGAATGCGTCTGTCATCGACTGCGTGTGCTGCTGACAACTGCTGTGCTGCTTCAACCGCTTCACCCTACTGCGGCCGACGATCACGGTGCGCCCGCACCGCCACCGACCGGGGCCTCGCCGCCCGGGGGCTCCTCGCGCGGCGCGAGGGACGCGAAATCGCCGGTGTCACCGAGGCGTACGAGAAACGGCCGCAGCCGTGTGTAACGGATCGCGGTGATGGAACAAGGTTCTACGGAGATCCTCTGGAAGAGGTCCAGATGAAGTCCGAGTGCGTCCGCCACGAGGGACTTGATGATGTCGCCGTGCGAGCACATGAGGTAGACGGCGTCGGGACCGTGATCGCGCTCCACGCGCGCGTTCCACTCGCGCACCGCCTCGGCGGCCCGCGTCTGCATCGCCCGCATCGACTCGCCGCCGGGGAACACCGCGGCGGACGGATGTGCTTGTACGACCTCCATCAGCGGCTCGTCCTTCAGCTCGGCGAGCTTGCGGCCGGACCAGTCGCCGTAGTGGCACTCCCCGATGCGCTCGTCGGTGTGCGCCCGTAGCTCGGACCTGGCGTCGAGAAACGGCCGCAGTGTCTCCTGGCAGCGCTGCAACGGGCTGGTGACGACCTCGCAGACCGGGAGCCCGGCGAGCCGCCCGGGCAGCGCGGCGGCCTGCTCGGCACCGCGCTCGTCGAGGGAGACGCCGGGCGTCCACCCGGCGAGCAGTCCCGCGGTGTTGGCGGTGGAACGTCCGTGCCGGACAAGGATCAACGTGGGCATGCGGCCCAGCCTAGGCTTCTGCCGGCGCCCGCCCCGGGCGGGGCTTGGGGAGAGTGCGCCCCGCACGAAGTCGCACGCGCGCGTGGATCACGGGCCGCTACGCGAACTCGGGCGCCGCCGACGCCGGTCCGCCCAGGGCGTCGCGCCGTTCCGGCATCGTCAGCGAGACCATCCGCCGCCAGCCCACGAGGCGTTCGTACGCGTACACGGCGTGGATGCCCGCGGCGAGGACGGACCTCTTGGCCCTGGGCCAACGGAGGATGCGCCCCATGTGGTTCATCACGGCGAGGCTGACGTCGCGGTGGATCCGGATCTCGGCGAGCGCGGACTCGCGCAGCGTCCGCTGGATGACCCGGCCGTGCCCGGCGGCCGCGAAGCGCAGCAGTTCCTCGTGGCAGTACGCGAGGTGGTTGTCCTCGTCGTTCGAGATCATCCTGATCGCGCGGCCGACCTCGGGGTGGTCGGCGAAGTGCTTGCGCAGCAGCTCCATCTGTTCGGAGGCGCGCTGCTCGGTGACCCTGCTGTGCGCGAGGTACGTGATGATGTCCTGCACGGTGAGCGCATCGTCGCTCTTGAGCCTCTCGTGGGCGAGACCGATGCCGTGCTGCTCCAGAAGCATGGTGTAGTCGGTCTCGGGCGGGACCTCGACGGGCTGCAGACCACGCTTCTTCAGGAGCGCGCCGAAGATCCGCCCGTGCTTGTCCTCGTCCGCCCCGTGCCGGGCGATCTTGGGGGCGAGCACGCGCTCGCCCTCCGGCGCGAGGGCCGCGATGCGCGCGTTCTCCCAGCCCCCCTGGGTCTCCCCGCCGGCGGCGATGGAGCAGAAGAGCCGGAACAGCTCGTCGTTGTCAAGGATCTCCTGGAACAGACTCTTGGCCGAAAGCATCACTGCCACCTCCATGCAGGACTCCAAAGAACGAGTCAAGTCCGCTGTCAGGGGTGAGGCAACATCTGCATCCGACAAATCCGCCGAACGGCGGACATCAAGGGCCTGTGAGGCGCGTAACCGAGGGGGCCATGGCGCGTTGTTCCCCGTGACGGCCGTGGCGGGGAAGACCCCCGAGCCCCCACCACGGCCGCAGAACCTCCTCCGCCCGATGTCGGGCCGTCTTACGATCGGGCCGTCTTCGATCAGGCCCTTCCGATGGGGCCCTCCTGCGATCGGACCGTCCTACGCGAGGCCGGCGCGCTCCAGAGCTTCGCAACCGGCCCGGAGCGAGGCGAGCCGCTCGTCCAGCGCGAGGCCCGCGGGCGCCAGCGTCAGCGTGGTGACACCAGCGGCCGCGTAGGCTTTCATCCGGTCCGCGATGCGGTCCACGGAGCCCAGCAGCGTGGTCTGGTCGATGAGTTGCTGCGGAACGGCGGCGGCCGCGCCCTCCTTGTCGCCGGACAGGTACTTGTCCTGGATCTCCGCAGCCTCCTTTTCATATCCCATGCGCTGAGCGAGCCGGTTGTAGAAGTTCTGCTTGCGGCTGCCCATGCCGCCGACGTAGAGGGCGGTGTAGGGGCGGAACATGTCAGCCAGGGCGGACACGTCCTTGTCCCCGTCCCTGGGGCCCACCGCGAGCGGCAGCGTCGGGCAGACGTCGAAGCCGTCCATCGTCTGACCGGCCTTCTCGCGGCCCGCGCGCAGATACCGGAGCGTGGTCTCCTCCAGCTGATCGGCAGAGGGGAAGAGCAGCAGGGCGCCGTCGGCGATTTCGCCGGTCTGCTCCAGGTTCTTCGGGCCGATCGCGGCGATGTAGAGCGGGATGTGTTCGCGCTGCGGGTGCACGGTCAGCTTGATCGGCTTGCCCGGGCCGTCCGGCAGCGGCAGCGTCCAGTGCTCGCCCTCGTACGACACGCGCTCGCGGGTCATCGCCCTGCGGACGATCTCGACGTACTCGCGGGTGCGGGCCAGCGGCTTGTCGAACCTGACGCCGTACCAGCCCTCGGATACCTGCGGCCCGGAGACGCCGAGGCCGAGGCGGAAGCGGCCGCCGGAGAGCGAGTCGAGGGTCGCGGCGGTCATCGCGGTCATCGCGGGCTGTCGGGCCGGGATCTGGAAGATGGCCGAGCCGACGTCGATGCGTTCGGTCTGCGCGGCGACCCAGCTGAGTACGGTGGCCGCGTCGGAGCCGTAGGCCTCGGCGGCCCAGCAGACCGCGTAGCCCAGGCGGTCGGCCTCTTCGGCCACGGTGAGATTGTCCGCGTCCATTCCGGCGCCCCAGTAGCCGAGGTTGATCCCGAGCTGCATGACCGATTCCCCTTACTGATCAGTAACGTCCCGTGTGCGGCACCCTAGCGCGCCGGTGCCCCCCAGCGGCAGGGACGGTTTGCGCCGAGCGGGGCGGGACGGGTTGTCCACAGGTCCACCACGCGCTGACTTGCGGCCAGTAATCTCAGCCCACATGGAGCAGAGGCATCTCGGCCGCACCGGCCTGCGTGTGTCCAGGATCGGACTCGGCACCCTCACCTGGG
>CAMLJW010000458.1 GCA_946480485.1 uncultured Streptomyces sp.
GCAGCGGCTTCACCAGCTTCAACCAGCAGATGCGGGTACAGCAGACCCTGGCCGCAAGCGCGGGCGTGTCGCTGTCCCGGTACGGGGCGGCTTGGGCAACGGTACAGACCAGAGTCGGCTTCCTCGGCAACATGACCTCCGCGTTCCGCAGCGCGAACGGCGCGGGCGTGACGTTCATGGGGACGATGAACGGAGTGACCCGCGCCGCAGGTTCGGGCCTGCGCTCGGCCATGTCCGGCATCTCCGGAGCACTGGGCGGCCCCTTCGGCATCGCCATGGCCGGTGTCTCGGTCGGCCTGGGGCTGCTTGCCGCCCGCCAGCAGAGCGCGGCACAGGCGGCGGCCGAGCACCAGTCCCGCATCTCCTCCCTGACCTCCGCGCTGCGGGAGTCCGGCGGCCAGATCACCGGCGACGTGCGCGGGCAAGCCGCTCAGGTCCTGCTCGATACCAAGGTCAGCCAGGGCCAGTTGACCAAGGTGATGGAAGAGGCCGGGGTGCCGGTCTCCACGCTGACCGACGCCTACCTCGGCCAGGGCACGTCCCTGGACGCGCTGCAGAAGAAGCTCCAGGCCACAGCGGATTCCCACAAGGTCTACAAGGACGTGGCGGGGGGCAAGGCGACCACCCTGGAGTATTCCGACGTCGGCCAGCAGTACAAGGACGCCGCCGACGCCCTGGGCAGCGTCAAGGGCGAGATGTCCGAGTCGATTAAGAACGCGAAGGAGCTGGCGAAGGCCACCAAGGGCGCGGGCGACGGCACCTCGGCGTACGACCGGCTCAAGGGTGCCGTCGGCGGCCTCGCGGATGAGACGGCCGACGCCGACACCCGCACCCGCTCCCTCAAGAGCGCCCTCGACCTGTTGTCGGGCGGTCAGATCTCCCTGCAGGCCGCGAAGGCCAAGGTGAACAGCGCCGTCCTGGTGCTGAAGGAGGGCGGCAAGAACGTCAGCCGAGACCAGGGCTACGGCGGTAAGCAGCTCGTCAACGACGATAAGACCCTCAACACGACCACGCGCAACGGCCAGCAGCTTTACACCCAGCTCACGTCCCTGTCCGACGCGGCGGCCGACGCCTCTGTCGCTACCTTCGACCTGGCCCAGCGCAATGGCGAGACCCTGCCCGCCGCGCTCGCCAAGGCCCGCGGGGAGATGAGCCGGGCGCGAGCAGAGGCGATCAGGGCCGCTCACAGCTACGGCCTGACCAAGGCTCAGGCCGAGGGCGTTGCCGACAGCCTTGGCCTGCTGCCCTCCAAGGTCAGCTTGCTGCTCCAGACCAAGGGCATGGACTCCACCCTGGCCAACCTGATCGCCGTGCAGGCAGAGTTCCACCGGCTGCCGAAGGAAAAGACGATCAAGGTCGACTCGCTGAGCGACGGCGCGCAGAAGAAGCTGCGCTCGCTGGGCTTCACCGTCAAAACCGTGCCGGGCACCAGGCAGATCAAGATCACCGCGCCGACCGCTGGAGCGAAGAAGAATCTCGACACGCTGATCGACACGCTCGGCCGAACCCCGAACGGGAAGAACGTCCGCGTCGCTGCCCCCACTGCCGCTGCCATCAAGAGCCTGGAGGCCGTACAGGCAAAGATCCGGGCCACGCCGGGAGCGAAGTCCGTGACGGTCCGTGCCTCAACGGCCAGGGCCCGCAAGGAGCTGGAGGCGTTGGGCTTCCGGATCCAGAAGGTGCCTGGCTCGAAGGACGTCAAGGTCATGGTGCCGACCGGCGGGCCGCGTAGGGCCGCCGACACCATCCAGCAGCGCATCAACGCACTGCGCGGCAAGTCGATCCAGGTAACCACCCGGCACGTCACCATCTTCGACCAGCTTCGCCAGTCCAACTCCGATACCGGCGACGCGGTGCGGCGCCAGGCCGAGAACATGCGCAAGCAGGCCGACGGCGGCGTCGTCGACTACTACGCGGACGGCGGTGTTCGAGACGGAGCGCAACAGCCCCGGCGAGGCCGGCGCGAGCAGCACGTCGCGCAGATCGTTCCTGCCGGATCGTGGCGCATCTGGGGTGAGCCAGAGACTCAGGGCGAGGCATATATACCTCTAGCAGCCACAAAGCGCGACCGCAGCAAGGCAGTTGTCGAGGACGTCGTGGGCCGCTTCGGCGGCCAGGTTGAGTGGTACGCCAACGGCGGCGTCCGCAACGCCCGCAGCCGTGACTACAACCCGATGCTCGCCAGCTCCTTCAAGCAGGCCCGCAGCGTCGCGGCGATGGCGGGCGTCGTGCGCTCCTTCGACCTCCGCACCGGCAGCGACCGCGCCCGCACCCGCGTGGTCGACGCCCGAGCCGGCGGCCGCGTCCAGGTCGTCGTCGTGCGCGAGCAGCAGCCACTGATCGGCTCCATGCCGGTCACCGTCACCGACAGCGCCGCCACCCCCGAGCAGATCGGCACCGAGATGATGCGCACCCTGCGTAACGCGCAGCGAGGCGGGAGAGTTTGAGATGAGCACAGCCAAGAAGCAGAACCCGCCGCCGCTGGCCCCATGGCAGTACGAGATCGGCGGAGTCGTCCTCGGCACCGGGAGCTACGTCCCGGTCGGGAACGTCGAAGGGCTCGGCGCACCTGCCACCCGGCCGCAGGACGCCGACAACCCAAACGGCGACGGCTCGTCCCCGGGCCGGGACTTCTACGGCCCGCGTCCCCTGCGTTTCGAGGCGGGCATCAAGACGCCCGGCGACCTGGTGAAGGCCGCCGACATCCTTGCCCGGCTGGAGCGGGCCGTGGACACCCCCGATGCGCGCACCACCCCGGACGGCCGCCATGTCCTGCGTGGCCGGTGGCCCGGTCACGCAACGCGCCGTATGTACGGGCGACTTCGCCGTATGGAGGCGGCCAGCACAGCTAACGCAGTGCACGGGTGGATACCCCTGGACATCGAGTTCGTCGGCCTGGACAACCCGCGCTGGTACGACGACGAGCTGTCGAAGCTGACGCTCGGCCTCGACCAGGCAGCCCGCACCACCGGCGAAGACCGCACCGTCGACGAGGTGATGGTCCGCCCCGCCGCATGTCGCCCCCTGGCCGACCTGGACCATCGCCCGGCCGACGACCGCCCCGGCTGGGTCACCAACCGGGGCGACGTGCCGACGTACCCGAGCCTGCGCGTGCACGGCCCGGTCGCAAGCCCGCGGATCTGGAACACCGTCACCGGCCGCGTCCTCGAACTCGACCTGTCGCTGCGCGACGGCGAGTGGGTGGAGATGGAGACCCGGCCCGGAACCTGCTGGGCCCTACGCAACGGCACCGTCAACGTCGCCAACGACCTGTCGAACACCACCCGCCTCGACCTGTTCACCCTCCCGCCCGGACGGTCCGAACTCGCGTGGACCGCGACCGACCCGTCCGGCACCGCGCGCCTCGAGGTGGCGTGGCGGTCGGCGTACACCACCCTGTGAACGGAGAGCACTCGTGACGCTGCAACCCCCGATGATGGTGCGCGGGGCCGATCACTCTGCCCGCGCGATGCGCCTGATGATCCGCGACCTCGCCCGCGGCCGGCAGGGCGTCGCGGAGAGCGAGGACCTGAAGGTTCAGCCGTTGGAGACGCCTGGCCCCGGTGTCCGCGTCGGTGACGGCTCTGCCCTCATCCACGGTGCCCGCCCGTGGCAAGGGGCCTACACCCAGAGCAACATCGGTGACGCCCGCGTCGATGTCGAGCCGACCAGCGCCTTCGCCCGCACCGACCTGATCGTCCTGCGGATCGAGGACCCCGAGTGGGAAGGGGAACGCGACCCCCGCACGCAGGAGATCGGCTACTTCCACGTCGTCAAGGGGGTGGCCCACGACGCCGCCACCGTGCCCGAGGGCATGACCGGGATCGCCCTGGCCCGCATCACCCTGCCGCGCAACACCGCAGCAATCACCGCCGACGTGATCACCGACCTGCGGCAGATCGCAAACCCGCGCACCGAACGCATCCTGCGCACCGTGCACCCGACCAAGACGGAGGAGGTACCCGGCAAGCACGGCCAGTGGGCGGCGTGGCCCAAGGAAGCCGTCTGGGACCTCGACATCCCGGCCTGGGCGACCACGGCCACCGTCGTCATCACCCTGTCCGGCCTGCGCGCCGAGGCGGGCTCCGTGTACGCCGAACTGCGCACCCGTCTCGGGGAGCGCGCCGCGAAGCCGACCGTCGTGGACGACGACGGGACAACGACCCGCCGCTCCAGCGTGACCCTGGCCGACACGCTCGCCGTGCCGCCCGCCTACCGGGGCACCCGCCAGCACCTGGCCGTCGAGATCAATGAGAACGACAAGTACGGAGACGGCAAGTTGAGCGTGGCCAAGGGCACCACGGTCACGCTCGACGTCGCATTCGCGGAAGGGCCTGCGTGACGATGGCCGACTACCGCTACATCGTCGCGCGGGCCGCGACCGG
>CAMLJW010000459.1 GCA_946480485.1 uncultured Streptomyces sp.
CAGCTGGCCCAGCTTCTCCATCGCCATGTACTCCTGCGTGCCCGCGAAGCCCGCCGAGAGCGACTGGTAGAAAGGGTTCCCCAGGATCGCGTTCGCCCGCTCGCGGTCCGCGTGCGCCTCGACGATCTCGTCGAAGGTGCGCTTCATGTCGAGCATCATCGCGTGCAGTTCGCCGCTCGCGGAGTCGTCGATGCCCTTCACGCGGCGCGGTGTGTTGTCGAGGGCGTCGATACCCATCGACTGGGCGAGCCTGCGCGCCGGGTCGATGGTGAGGACAACGACCTTCCGGCCGCGCTCGGCGGCACGCAGGCCCAGGGCCGCCGCGGTGGTGGTCTTGCCGACGCCGCCCGCGCCGCAACAGACCACGATGCGGGTCTTCGGGTCGTCGAGCAGCAGGTCGACGTCCAGGGCAAAAGCGGAGTCGATGGCGCGGGCCGAGGCGTGTGCGCGGGCCGGGTCCAGGCTCATGAGATTCCTTGCTGACGCAGTTCCGTGGCGAGTTCGTACAGGCCCGCGAGGTCCATCCCCTCGACGAGCAGTGGGAGTTCGTGCAGTGAGAGGCTCAGTCCCTGGAGTACGGACCGCTGCTCGCCCTCGAGTGCGTGCCGTTCGGCGTACTCGTCGGCCTGGGTCACCAGCGGCCCCACGAGCCGCTCCGCATTCCCGCCGCGGCGGGCGCCGCCGAGTCCGGCCGCGGACAGTGACTTGGCGATGGCCGTACGCGGCGCGTCCCGCGCGAGGTCCAGGTCGGCCTCGTCGAGGATCGCGGGCCGCACCATGTTCACGATGATCCGCCCCACCGGCAGCCTCGCGGCGCGCAGGTCGGCGATGCCGTCCACGGTCTCCTGGACGGGCATCTCCTCCAAAAGCGCCACCAAGTGCACGGCCGTCTCCGAGGACTTCAGGACCCGCATGACCGCCTGCGCCTGATTGTGTATCGGGCCGATCTTGGCGAGCCCGGCCACTTCGTCGTTCACGTTCAGGAAGCGGGCGATGCGGCCGGTCGGCGGGGCGTCCATGACGACGTAGTCGTATACGAACCGCCCGTTCCGGTCCTTCCGGCGAACCGCCTCGCAGGCCTTGCCCGTCAGGAGTACGTCCCGGAGGCCGGGCGCGATCGTCGTCGCGAAGTCGATGGCGCCGAGCTTCTTCAGGGCGCGTCCGGCGCCCCCCAGTTTGTAGAACATCTGGAGGTAGTCGAGGAGCGCCAGTTCGGGGTCGATGGCGAGGGCGAACACCTCCCCGCCCCCGGGAGCGACGGCGATCTTCCGCTCCTCGTAGGGCAGCGCCTCCGCCTCGAAGAGCTGCGCGATGCCTTGTCTGCCCTCGACCTCGACCAGAAGGGTGCGCTTCCCCTCGGTCGCGAGGGCGAGTGCTAGGGCTGCGGCGACCGTTGTCTTACCGGTCCCGCCCTTACCGCTGACGACCTGGAGCCTGATCACATCTTCGAGCCTAACCAGTCCGTGCCCGGCCCACGCGGGAGGCTGTGGATAACAGCGGCTACAGTCGGTCACATGACCAAGTGGGAATACGCAACCGTGCCGCTGCTCGTCCACGCGACGAAGCAGATTCTGGATACCTGGGGCGAGGACGGCTGGGAGCTCGTCCAGGTCGTGCCCGGGCCGAACAACCCCGAGCAGCTGGTCGCCTACCTGAAGCGCGAGAGGCTGGCATGAGCGCGATCGAGGCCAAGCTGGCAGAGCTCGGGCTGACCCTGCCCGAGGTCGTCCCGCCCCTGGCCGCGTATCAACCTGCCGTGCGGTCCGGCCTGTACGTCTACACATCCGGCCAGCTCCCCATGGTGGACGGCAAGCTTCCGGTCACCGGCAAGGTGGGCGCGGAAGTCACGCCGGAGCAGGCCAAGGAGTGTGCCGGTACCTGCGCGCTGAACGCCCTGGCGGCGGTCAAGTCGGTCGCGGGTGACCTCGACCGCATCGCGCGCGTGGTGAAGGTCGTCGGGTTCGTGGCCTCTGCCCCCGACTTCACCGGCCAGCCCGCCGTCCTGAACGGCGCGAGCGAGCTGCTGGGCGCGGTCCTCGGCGACAAGGGCGTTCACGCGCGTAGCGCGGTCGGTGTGGCGGTACTCCCGATGAACGCGCCCGTGGAGGTCGAGATGCAGGTGGAGCTGGCGGAGGCGTAATCGGGTTCCTCAGGGGCGCCGGTCGGCCGAAGACGGGGCTCCTCAGGGGACACGGTCGACCGAAGACCGGGCTTTCCAGGGGCACCGGTTCATCCGGGACGGCCCGTGGAGCAGCCGATCGTTGCCTCTCGAACATCAGCCCACTACGGGATAGCCTCCGCCCATGGCGAATGGGCAGTGGTACCCACCGGAGTGGCCCGAGCGGATCCGCGCGCTCGCCGAGGGCAGGCTCACACCCGTCACCCCCAGGCGGGCGGCAACCGTCATGCTGCTCAAGGACACCGATGGCGCCCCCGCCGTGCACATGCTGCGCAGACGCGCCTCCATGGCCTTCGCCGGAGGCGCGTACGCGTATCCCGGGGGCGGCGTCGACACCAGGGACGACGAGCGGCAGATCCGCTGGACCGGCCCCACGCGCGCGTGGTGGGCGTCCCGGCTCGGCGTCGACGAGACCTCCGCCCAGGCGATCGTCTGCGCGGCGGTGCGCGAGACGTTCGAGGAGGCGGGCGTGCTGCTCGCAGGCCCGACCGGGGAGACCGTGGTCGGCGACACCACGGGCGACGACTGGGAGGCGGACCGCGAGGCGCTGGTGGCCAGGGACGTCTCCTTCGCCGAGTTCCTGGACCGCAGGGGGCTCGTGTTGCGATCCGACCTGCTGGGGGCCTGGACCCGCTGGATCACCCCGGAGTTCGAACCACGCCGATACGACACGTGGTTCTTCGTGGCCGCCCTCCCGGAGGGCCAGCGCACCCGCAACACGTCCACGGAAGCCGACCGCACCGTCTGGATCCGCCCCGGGGAGGCGGCGGACGCGTACGACAAGGGCGACCTCCTGATGATGCCGCCCACCGTCGCGACCCTACGCCAGCTCCGCTCGTACGGCACCGCCGCCGAAGCCCTCTTTGCGGCGCCCGGCCGTGACCTGGCCCCCGTTCTGGCCCAGGCCCGCCTCAAGGACGGCGAGCTGGTGCTCACCTGGCCCGGCCACGACGAGTTCACCAAGCACATCCCTAACGGTGGAGCCCCCGCATGACGGACGCAGCAGCCCTTCCCGGCCAGCCGCGCGATGGGGTTTTCTCCGGCCCCGCCACCGCGCGCGCCGTGAACGTCCTGGCGCCCAACGCTTCCGCGATGACCCTGGACGGCACCAACACCTGGATCGTGGCCGAGCCGGACTCGGAGCTGGCGGTGGTCATCGACCCGGGGCCGCTGGACGACGTACACCTGCGCAATGTCGTGAACACAGCCGAGAAGGCGGGCAAACGGGTCGCGCTGACCCTGCTGACGCACGGGCACCCGGACCATGCCGAGGGCGCCACGCGGTTCGCGGAGCTGACGGGCACGAAGGTGCGGGCGCTCGACCCCGCGTTGCGGCTCGGCGACGAGGGCCTGGCGGCCGGCGACGTCATCAGGACGGGCGGCCTGGAGCTGCGCGTCGTACCGACGCCCGGCCACACCGCTGATTCGCTCTGCTTCCATCTGCCCGCCGACCGGGCCGTCGTGACCGGTGACACGGTCCTGGGCCGGGGCACCACGGTCGTCGCGCACCCCGACGGGCGCCTCGGCGACTACCTGGACTCCCTGCGGCGGCTCAGGTCCCTGACGGTCGACGACGGGGTGCATACGGTGCTGCCGGGCCACGGGCCCGTCCTGGAAGACGCCCAGGGCGCCGTCGAGTTCTACATCGCCCACCGCGCCCACCGTCTCGCCCAGGTCGAGACGGCCGTCGAGGACGGCTACCGGTCCCCGGCCGAGGTCGTGGCGCACGTGTACGCGGACGTCGACCGCTCCCTGTGGCCGGCGGCGGAGCTGTCGGTGCGGGCGCAGTTGGACTATCTGCGGGGGCACGGGCTCATCGAGGGAGCCTGAAGACCGCCCTCCCGGCGTCCGGTCCCCCAAACCCAGCCCGTCTGAGGGCGGAGCTCCCAGAGGAAGCACTGGGTCCCTGCTCGAGCGAAGCCGAGCTTGGGGGAGGGCGGTAGCGGTAGTGGGGGCGGAATCCAACCCGGAGTGGCCCGGCACTCAGCGCCCGGGGCGGCCACGAATCAGGGGTCCCGTCCTGCGAGAAGACAGGACCATCGGCGTACGCCACGCCCCAGTGTCAGCGCGAGCGCTTCGCCAGCCGCTCCACGTCCAGCAGGATCACCGCGCGGGCCTCCAGGCGGAGCCAACCGCGGCCCGCGAAGTCGGCGAGCGCCTTGTTGACCGTCTCGCGGGAGGCGCCGACCAGCTGGGC
>CAMLJW010000460.1 GCA_946480485.1 uncultured Streptomyces sp.
CGCTCCACCTGGGACACCCACGCTTCCGAGCGCCCCAACAGCCCGGCGAACTCCTTCTGCGACAGACCCCGGCGTTTGCGGTTGAAGGCGATCTTGCGTCCGAGCGTCTTCTGATACTCAGTGCTCAACGTCCACGCCCTTGCCGGACATGAAGTCCAGGCGGTCCACCTCTGTCGCAGAGAGGTACTGGTCCCGCTCGGAGAGAAAGGCGCGCACGTAGTCCTTCGACTCGTGCTCCTCGAAGGCGTCTTTGCCCCGGTAGAGCTCGTAGAACATCCGCTCCAGCGGACGGCCGTCAACACGATGCACCGCGTAGACCACCGTCCCGGGCTCGTGCGCATGGATCTGCTCACCAGTCCGCGCCACCAGGTCGTCGAACGCGGCCGCTGCCGTCTCGTCCTTGCAGGTGAAACGCACCATCAGTCCGAACATGCAAGGTCCTTTCTCTATCGGCGTCCGGATCGGCACCGGACCGCACGGCGAACGCTATGCGCCGAGTGCCCGCACGAAAAGTGCGATCTCGCACTCCATATACGCGCACATTAGGTACGGTGCTAGTACTAATTGTACGGCTCCGCTTGTGCGTGTTGGCCAGTCGACACGACCTACGGAGAAAACAGCAGGCCACGCCGTGGAGGACGCCATGCCCACCCATCGACGCACCTTCCCCGGAGCCCCGCAGGAGCTCCACATCGCCCGCAGTTGGGTCCGCGCCGTGCTGGACGGCCACCCGCACCGCGAGGACGCCGCACTGATCGTGACCGAACTCGGCACCAACGCCTTCATGCACACCGCCAGCGGCGACGACGCCGGGACCTTCCGCGTCACACTCACCGTCTCCGAGATGACCACCGCCATCGCGGTGACCGACTCCGGAGACACCAAGACCACACCCGAGATCCAGCACCCTGCCCTCAACGCCACCCACGGCCGAGGACTCGGCATGGTCGCCACCCTCGCCGACACCGTCGCGGTCCACGGCGACAACTCCGGCCGCACCGTCACCGCCGAACTCCGCATCCCGGCAAGCCGCAGCAACTACACGGCCACCGCGGAACTTTTCACATATGCGCGCCCCGGAGACTGCCCGTGCTGATGGGCACGTCGCGCCGCGGCTACTGGTGCGTAACAACCTTCTCTACGGGTCGCCGTCGCCGCTTGTTCGAGCGCGGTCCTGTGCCGACCCAAGCCGGGTCTCCTCTGGGCCGTCCGAGGACGCTCACGAGTGACTGACAACGACCACCGACGACTACCACGCAGGTAAGAACAGAACACCGCCCCTCACCAGCAAAAACCCAGCTCCCCAGGATCCCCGACAAGACACAGGGCAAGAAGAAGTAGCCAGAACACGTCGAGCCCCCTGCCTGCGGTTTTCTCGCAGGTAGGGGGCTCCGTCTGCATGTGTTCTTACGAGTCGCCGGCACGCCTACGAAAGTGCGTCGTACGCATGCGAATCGCTCAGCCGCACTGGCAGGGGTTGCCGGACTGGCAGCCGCACCCACAGCCGGAGCCGCAGCCGCAGGCGCCGACGAGTGGGAGGCTCTTGATCCCGGCGGGGTGCTGGGTCTCGCGCTGCTGGGTGGGGTCGGGTGTGGTGGGGGATTCGGCCATGGGGCCCTCCTCGAAGGCTGGTTCCTGTCGCCCAGTGCATGCCCGCACCGTCAGGCGCATCAAGGGCGTACAGGGGCGGCGCACAGAAGCGTGCCCGCCCGCTTCCTGTGCGCCCCCCTCACCCCGCCTGGCCGTGGGCCGATCCACCTCGACGCCCCAGCCCGTTCGTCGCGACCGACTCACTCTCGACACCCGCCAGGAGCATGCCCGCACCGTCAGACCTGTGTCTCCGCGGAGCGCTTCGTACTCCCTGCTTCTGCTCGCGGAGCGCTACTCACTCTCGCCGGCCGGCGCCGTCTGGATCTCGGCCGTCTGGAGCTCGTCCGCGTGTTCGCCGGTGACCAGGTAGACGACCCGCTTGGCGACCGAGACCGCGTGGTCGGCGAAGCGCTCGTAGTAGCGGCCCAGCAACGTGACGTCGACGGCCGTCTCGATGCCGTGCTTCCAGCGGTCGTCCATCAGGTGCTGGAAGAGGGCGCGGTGCAGGAGGTCCATGGCGTCGTCGTCCTGCTCCAGCTGCAGCGCGAGGTCGACGTCCTTCGTGATGACGACCTCCGCCGCCTTCGCCATCAGGCGCTGCGCGAGCTGGCCCATCTCCAGGATCGTGGCGTGCAGGTCGTGCGGAACCGCCCGCTCGGGGAAGCGGAGGCGGGCGAGCTTCGCCACATGCTGTGCGAGGTCGCCGGAACGCTCCAGGTCGGCGGACATGCGCAGCGACGTGACCACGATGCGCAGGTCCGTCGCCACCGGCTGCTGCCGGGCCAGCAGGGCTATCGCCCGCGCCTCGAGGTCGTGTTGGAGATCGTCGACCTTCTGGTCGGCCGCGATCACGCTCTCCGCCAGCTTCAGATCGGCGTCGAGGATCGCCGTCGTGGCGCGACCGATCGCCGACCCGACGAGCCGAGCCATCTCGACCAGGCCCTCGCCGATCGAGTCAAGTTCCTCGTGGTAGGCGTCGCGCATCAGGATGTCCCTCTCTTACGTCTGCTTCGGGGGTCCAAGGGGGCTCGTGAACCCCACGCTCCCACGGTCCGGCCCGAACGCGTCCGTTTCCGCCACCCCAAATGAACCATCGCCGGCCCCGAGGTGAACTCTGAGCGACAACGTACCCTCCCCCTGGCGTGGCCTCTCCCGAAGCCGCCCGGAGGAAGTGAACCGGCATTGTCTCAGGAGTGAACTCTGAGCGACGAGTGTTCGAGTCGACCCACGGACCGGTGTGAGCCGGGCGTACCGCGTGCCTAACCTAAAGCCATGGATGTGAACGCGGCGGTCGCCGCAGCGGCAGCAATCGCCGGTGTGCTCACCGGCGTGATCGCCATGCTGGCGTTCCGCTGGAGCGAGCGCGAACAGAAGCGCCTCACCCGCACCTCCCTGCACACGGACCCGGTGCTTCCACCGGGCGTGGACACGGTCCTGTCCGTGCTCCGCTCCTCCGCCGTCGTACTCGACGAGGCGGACGCCGTGGTCAAGGCCAGCTCGGCCGCGTACGCCCTCGGTCTCGTACGCGGCGGGAAACTGGCCGTCGAACCGATGCGGCAGATGGCCCGTGACACGAGGCGGGACGGGGAGATACGGCAGGCCGAACTCGACCTGCCGCGACGCGGCACCGGCCGCGGCGAGGCCCTCGCCGTTTCCGCGCGCGTCGCCCCGCTCGGCTCCCGGCTCGTACTCCTTCTCGTCGAGGACCTCACCGAGGCCCGACGCATCGAGGCCGTACGGCGCGACTTCGTCGCGAACGTCAGCCATGAGCTCAAGACCCCCGTCGGCGCGCTCTCCCTGCTGTCCGAGGCTGTCATGGACGCCTCCAACGACCCGGAGGCCGTGGAGCGCTTCGCCGGACGCATGCAGATAGAGGCCACCCGCCTCACCAGCCTTGTCCAGGAGCTGATCGACCTCTCCCGGGTACAGAACGACGACCCGTTGGAGGACGCCGAGCCGGTCCGGGTCGACGAGCTGGTCGCCGAGGCGATCGACCGCTGCCGCCACCAGGCGGGCACGAAACAGATCACCATGGCCGCCGGTGGAACCGCCGACCTGCACGTCTGGGGCAACCGCGGCCAGCTGGCCGCCGCACTCGGCAACCTCGTCGAGAACGCCGTGAACTACTCGCCCGCCCGTACGCGGGTGGGGATAGCCGCGCGCAGGGTGACCGCGTCCGGCGGAGACCTCATCGAGATCGCCGTCACCGACCAGGGCATCGGCATCTCCGAGAAGGACCGGGAGCGCATCTTCGAGCGCTTCTACCGCGTCGACCCGGCGCGTTCCCGACAGACCGGAGGTACGGGCCTCGGTCTGGCCATCGTCAAGCACGTGGCCGCCTCGCACGGCGGGGAAGTCACCGTGTGGAGCTCCGAGGGACAGGGCTCCACGTTCACCCTGCGGCTGCCTGAGGCGGGTGCGGCCCGTGACCGCGCGACCGGCCACACCGACCGCACGTCCGACCTCGACGAAGACGTCGACGCCGGGCAGTCCGACGGGACGACCGCCGTCTCATCCCCGTACGAACCGCTTTCTGCCCTGGAGGTCCTTCCGTGACCCGAGTGCTCGTCGTCGAGGACGAGGAGTCCTTCAGCGACGTCCTGTCCTACATGCTCCGCAAGGAGGGCTTCGAGGTCGCCATCGCGACCACCGGGCCCGACGGCCTGGACGAGTTCGAGCGCAACGGCGCCGATCTCGTTTTGCTCGATCTGATGCTGCCCGGCCTGCCCGGCACCGAGGTGTGCCGCCAGCTGCGCAGCCGCTCGAACGTGCCGGTGATCATGGTC
>CAMLJW010000461.1 GCA_946480485.1 uncultured Streptomyces sp.
CGCGTTGGTGCTGTCGGCCTTCGTCCTGGGCGTGGTCACCCACAGCCTGGCCCGTCAGCTCGGCGGCGACGGCGCCTGGCAGCCCACGGTCGGCCTCTCCATGCTGATCATGTCCCTCACGGACGCCCCCCGCCTGGTCGTCGCCATGTTCATGGGCGGCGACGCGCCCTTCGTCCAGATACTCGGCTGGGCCACCTGGGTAGCAGCCGGCGTCCTGTTCACGCTGATGGTCAGCAAGTCACACGACCTCCCGTGGCCGAAGGCCCTGGGCGCGTCCGCCATCCAACTGATCTCGCTGCTGTCGATCATCAAGCTGGGAACGTTCTGACCATGCCGCACAGCGGCGTGGCACGTGAGTGCGCTGCGCCGCATGGCACGTGAATGTGCTGCGCCGCGCGGGGCTGGGTGTGCTGCGCGGCGTCGTGGCGAAGCGACCTCTCAGCTTCCCGGGGCGGCCGGCTCGATGTTCTGGTTGGCGTGGAAGAGGTTGTGCGGGTCGTAGGTCCGCTTGATGCCCGCCAGCCGGTCGTAGTGGTCGCGGTACGCGGACCTCACCCTGGCCTGGGGCTCGTTCTCACCGAGGAAGTTCACGTAGGAGCCGCCCATCGAGTGGGGGTGCATCTCGTCCCAGTAGTCGACGCACCACTCCTTGATGATCCCGGCGTTGGCCGGATCGGGGTCGATGCCGCCGTACACGCCGGACCAGGTGGCATGCCGGTACGCCCACGCCGTGTCCTCCGGCCTCACCCGGTGCGCCGCACCGTCGACCGGGTACAGGTGCATCATCGACAGATCGGTGGGAATGCCCTCCCCGTACTTGGCGTGCACGGCGATGGCGTCGTCCGTGATGCGATCGAAGAAATCTCCGCGCCAGTACCACTGGAGGCCGGGCGGGATCAGCCCGTCGAACATCGTCTGGAGCGCGGGATACGGCATCGGCGCTGCAAAGTGGAAGGCCGGCGGGGCGGGCTCGTTCACCGGCGCGAAGGCCGCGTCGACCCGGTCCAGATCCCCTGCCCAGCACCACACGACGGCGCACATCTTCTGTCCTTGGATCTCCTCCGGGAACGGCGGGGCGGGCGGCACGACGAGCGACGCGAAGAAGCCGCTCAGATCCTCGGGCGCCTGGGGCAGAAAGTCGCCGTACCACCGCAGTACGTCGCGGATGTGGTCGAGTGTCCACAGGGTGACCCCGCCGGCCACGGTGTGCACGGGGTACAGCTGGAAGGTGAAGGACGTGACGACACCGAAGTTCCCGCCGCCGCCGCGCAGCGCCCAGAACAGGTCCGCGTCCTCCTGCTCGTTCGCGGTGACGAAGCCGCCGTCGGCCAGCACGACGTCCGCGGACAGCAGGCTGTCCACCGTCAGGCCGTACCTGCGGGTGAGGTGGCCGTGCCCGCCGCCCAGGGTGAGGCCCCCGACGCCCGTCGTCGAGACGATGCCCGAGGGCACGGCCAGCCCGAAGGCGTGGCAGGCATGGTCCACGTCGCCGATCAGACTGCCGCCGCCGACCTGGACGGTCCTCGTCCCCGGGTCGACGCGCACCCAGCGCATCGGCGAGAGGTCGAGGGTGACGCCGTCGTCCACCAAACACGTTCCCCCGCCGCTGTGTCCGCCGCCGCGGACGGCGAGTTCGAGGCCGTGGTCGCGTACGAAGTCGACCGCGTTCATGACGTCCGCGACGTCCATACACTGCACGATGGCGGACGGCCTGCGGTCGATCATCGCGTTGTAGATCTTGCGAGCCTCGTTGTATCCACGGTCGTGCGGCGAGACGACCGGACCGCGCAGCACGGTCCGCATCGCCTCCAGAGTCGTGTCGTCCATGCCGGCCATGACGATCTCCTCGCAGAGGGCAAGGTACGGTCCGTTCCCCTTCCGGCTCCACCGGAAGGCACGCGCCGGTGCCTGTCCTGCCCCGGCACCCGACCGGCGCCTGTCCGGCACCTCCTGGGCCGCAGAACGCAACCGACGCCACAGGGCTGACCTCACCAGCGTCTCCCCGTACGCGGAGTCTCGCAATCGCCGCCCTCACACATCGTCTGACAATGCAAGAGCCGCACGAGCCGGAAAGACTGGAAGCATGGCCACCAAGACGTCGAGCAACACCAAAAAGCCAGGCAAAACAATCAAGGCGGCCCTCGAGGGCGGCCCTGCCGATCTCCCCGAGAGGATCGTCCCCCTCACCCCCACTGAACCCACCGGACGCGCCGAAGAGGACCTGAAGATCGCGCACCGCGGCGGATACGAACACTTCCGCCCCACTTCACGGCACAAGGAAACGCCGGAGGGAAAGCTACCGGTCTACGAGTGGTGGGAACGAACGGAGATCGCCGAATGAACGGAGCGACGGACCGAACAGCAAACACAGAGTGAACAGACCGAGCGGACCGAGCGGAGCAAAGGGTCCAGATGCCTCAGGCGTCGAGCATCCGCCCCGGCTCTTCACGACCGGATTCTCCACGCTCCAGGGGAAGTTGATCCACTCATCGGTCCGCTTCACGGGTGCCGACTCCGGTATAGAACTCGACGCCAGCTGACGCACGGCGCGGCCGAACTCCTCGTAGGTGAGGTTCTCGCGTACGCCTGCAACCGTCATGCCGGTCCCGCCTCACACCTGGGACCGATGGAAGTTGAGGTAGGACCGCGAGGCGGTGGGACCGCGCTGGCCCTGGTAGCGGGAGCCGTACCGCTCGCTGCCGTACGGAGACTCGGCCGGCGAGCTGAGCCGGAACATGCACAGCTGCCCGATCTTCATGCCCGGCCAGAGCTTGATCGGAAGCGTGGCGAGATTGGACAACTCGAGGGTGACATGCCCGGAGAACCCCGGGTCGATGAACCCGGCGGTGGAGTGCGTGACGAGCCCGAGCCGCCCCAGCGAACTCTTCCCCTCGAGCCGCGAGGCGAGGTCGTCCGGAAGGCTGATCATCTCGTACGTACTCGCCAGCACGAACTCCCCGGGATGCAGGATGAACGGCTCGTCCCCGTCCGGCTCGACGAGCCGCGTGAGGTCCGCCTGCTCGATGGAGGGATCAATGTGCGGGTAGCGGTGATTCTCGAACACCCGGAAGTAGCGGTCGAGCCGCACGTCGATGCTCGACGGCTGCACCATGGATTCGTCGTACGGAGCGATCCGCACTCGTCCGGAGTCGATCTCGGCCCGGATGTCCTTGTCTGAGAGAAGCACGCCCCGAGGATACGCAGAGCGTACGGGCCCGCCGCAATCCGAAGACGGCGAAGGACCCGCCGCGATCCCAAGAGCGTGACGGGCCCCGCACAGGGTGTAACAGCGCGCCTGCCGCTGCCTACCGCTTTTCCATCGCCACCGGCACGACGTTCCGGAGCCGGGTACAGCGGGGGCAGCGGATCAACCTGCCAGGGCCGAGCCGCTCGGCCTGCTGCATCGGGAGCGAAGCGGTGCTGAACACGTGCCCTTCGGCACAACGGACGACGGTGCTGCGTTCCATCAAGTCCCCAGAGTCCCTTCCCCAAGAGCCGCGTCTGACTGACGAGGAAAGCCACATTACGGGATGAAAGGGACGGCCCTCCAGGCGGCACTCCGATCCTGCCCGGACCCTCACCCGCCCCCTCACCGTACGCCCCAACTCCCGCATCCGGCAGCCCCATTCACTCTCCGAAACGACACCAGGTCCCACGGCTTCGACGCCGGGGACCTGGCATGGGGTACAGTGATTCCGCGTTTCCAACACCGGGCGGACCGGTGTCTTTCGCGGGTGTAGTTTAATGGTAGAACATCAGCTTCCCAAGCTGAGAGCGCGAGTTCGATTCTCGTCACCCGCTCCAGGAAGAAACCCCAGGTCAGTGGCCTGGGGTTTGTTTGTTGTCTAGACCAATTTGGGGGTGGCGTGCCCTCTGCGTGCCCTAAGTCGGGACCGAGCGGCCATCCCCAGGGTCTGCGGGCATCACTTTGCGCCACCCGGCCCTCGTTCGTCTCAAATGGCGAGACGCATTTCATGTGACCCGCGCCACAGGTCGAGCAAATGGCGACCAAGTCGCTTACGCAAAGGGCCGGTTGCGCGGCGCCGGTGTGGCCGGGTGGTTCACAATGCCCGGCATGTCCACCAGGTACGACCGTTCCCGAAGGCGCCGAGCGGCAGCGCGCTGTGGTCGCCCCACGAAGAAGGGGTCGCCATGCAAGCTCCCGCAGGAGATCGGGAAGGGCTGCCGACACCATGCCACCGGAGCAGAACGCAAAGCCGCCGCAGAGGAGGCGAGGGCTCGGGCCGAGAGAGCAAGACAGCAGGCGGAACGGGAGCGACGGGCCATCCTTACTGTGGTCGCCCTCGTCACCGTGGCCGTGTTCGCCGGCCTCGGTGTCGGCATCTGGAACGG
>CAMLJW010000462.1 GCA_946480485.1 uncultured Streptomyces sp.
CCAGGTCGTCATGGACGAGTTCCACTTCTACGCGGAGGCGGACCGGGGCTGGGCCTGGCAGATTCCGATCCTGGAGCTGCCGCAGGCGCAGTTCCTCCTGATGTCGGCGACGCTCGGCGACGTCTCGATGTTCGAGAAGGACCTCACGCGGCGCACCGGCCGTCCCACCGCGGTCGTCCGATCCGCGACCCGGCCGGTGCCCCTCTCCTACGAGTACAAGCTGACGCCGCTCACAGAGACGCTCACCGAACTCCTCGAGACCAAGCAGGCCCCGGTCTACATCGTCCACTTCACCCAGGCCCAGGCCGTGGAGCGGGCGCAGGCGCTGATGAGCATCAACATGTGCTCGCGTGCAGAGAAGGACAAGATCGCCGAGCTGATCGGCAACTTCCGTTTCACCACCAAGTTCGGCCGCAATCTCTCCCGTTACGTACGGCACGGCATCGGCGTGCATCACGCCGGCATGCTGCCCAAGTACCGGCGCCTGGTGGAGAAGCTGGCTCAGGCCGGTCTGCTGAAGGTCATCTGCGGTACGGACACCCTGGGTGTCGGTGTCAACGTCCCCATCCGCACGGTGCTGTTCACCGCTCTGACGAAGTACGACGGCAACCGTGTACGGACACTGCGCGCGCGGGAGTTCCATCAGATCGCGGGCCGCGCCGGCCGGGCGGGCTTCGACACAGCGGGCTTCGTCGTCGCCCAGGCGCCCGAGCACGTCGTCGAGAACGAGAAAGCTCTCGCCAAGGCGGGCGAGGATCCGAAGAAGCGTCGAAAGGTGGTCCGGAAGAAGGCGCCCGAGGGTTTCGTCGGTTGGACGGAGAACACCTTCGAGAAGCTCATCGCGTCCGACCCGGAGCCTCTTACCTCCCGCTTCCGGGTCACGCATACGATGCTTCTGTCGGTGATCGCCCGGACCGGAGACGCCTTCGTGGCGATGCGCCGTCTCCTGGAGGACAACCATGAGCCACGCAAGCAGCAGTTGCGGCACATCCGCCGCGCGATCGCCATCTACCGCTCGCTCCTCGACGGCGGCATCGTCGAGAAACTCGACGAACAGGCCGCCGGAGGTCACGAGGGTTCGGGCCTCAATGTGCGCCTGACGGTCGATCTGCAACAGGACTTCGCGCTGAATCAGCCGCTGTCCACCTTCGCGCTCGCCGCGTTCGAACTGCTGGAGCCCGAGTCGCCCTCCTACGCGCTGGACATGGTGTCCGTCGTCGAGTCGACGCTGGACGACCCCCGGCAGATCCTCGCCGCCCAGCAGAACAAGGCCCGCGGCGAGGCCGTGGCCGCGATGAAGGCGGACGGTGTCGAGTACGAGGAGCGGATGGAGCGGCTCCAGGACGTCTCCTACCCCAAGCCGTTGGAGGAGCTCCTCTTCCACGCCTACAACACCTACCGCAAGAGCCACCCCTGGGTCGGCGACCATCCACTGTCGCCCAAGTCCGTCATCCGTGACATGTACGAACGAGCGTTGTCCTTCACCGAGTTCGTCTCCTTCTACGAACTCGCCCGTACCGAGGGCATCGTGCTGCGCTACCTCGCGAGCGCGTACAAGACTCTCGACCACACCGTCCCGGACGACCTCAAGTCCGACGATCTGGAAGACCTGATCGCCTGGCTCGGCGAGATGGTGCGTCAGGTCGACTCCAGCCTCCTCGACGAGTGGGAGCAGCTCGCCAACCCGCAGGAGATGACGGCCGAGGAGGCCCAGGAGAAGGCCGACCAGGTCAGGCCGGTCACCGCGAACGCGCGCGCCTTCCGGGTCCTGGTCCGCAACGCCATGTTCCGCCGTGTCGAGCTCGCCGCCCTCGACCAGGTCGAGGAACTCGGCGAACTGGACGCCGAGTCCGGCTGGGACGCCGACGCCTGGGGCGAGGCCATGGACAGGTACTGGGACGAGTACGACGACCTCGGCACCGGTCCCGACGCCCGGGGCCCCAAGCTGCTGCTCATCGAGGAAGAGCCGCAGCACGGCCTGTGGCGCGTCCGGCAGACCTTCGCCGACCCGAACGGCGATCACGACTGGGGCATCAGTGCGGAGATCGACCTCGCTGCTTCCGACGCCGAGGGTCGAGCCATCGTGAAGGTCACCGACGTCGGCCAGCTGTAAGCACAGGAGAACGTGGCACATGACGAATCCAGCGGAACGACTCGTCGACCTGCTCGACCTGGAGCAGATCGAAGTCAACATCTTCCGTGGCCGCAGCCCGCAGGAGTCCCTGCAGCGGGTCTTCGGCGGACAGGTGGCAGGGCAGGCCCTGGTCGCCGCCGGCCGCACCACGGACGGGGAACGGCCCGTGCACTCGCTGCACGCGTACTTCCTGCGCCCGGGCCGGCCGGGCGTGCCGATCGTGTACCAGGTCGAGCGGGTCCGCGACGGGCGGTCGTTCACCACACGTCGCGTCACCGCCGTACAGCAGGGCCGCACGATCTTCAATCTGACCGCCTCCTTTCACAAGCCTGAGGAAGGGAGCTTCGAGCACCAGCTGCCGCCGGCCCGCGAGGTTCCCGATCCTGAGTCGCTCCCGACCGTCGCTCAGGAGATCAAGGAGCATCTGGGCGTGCTCCCTGAGACGCTGGAGCGCATGGCCCGGCGTCAGCCCTTCGACATCCGCTATGTGGACCGGCTGCGCTGGACCCCCGAGGAGGTCGAGCACGCCGAGGCGCGCAGCGCCGTGTGGATGCGCGCCGTCGGGCCGCTGGGTGACGACCCGCTCGTCCACACGTGCGCTCTTACCTACGCGAGCGACATGACCCTCCTGGACGCCGTCCGCATCCCCGTGGAGGCCCTTTGGGGGCGTCGCGGCTTCGACATGGCCTCGCTGGACCACGCCATGTGGTTCCACCGGCCGTTCCGCACCGATGAGTGGTTCCTTTACGACCAGGAGTCGCCGATCGCCACGGGTGGCAGGGGTCTGGCCCGCGGCCGCATCTACGACCGTGAGGGACGTCTGCTCGTTTCGGTAGTCCAGGAAGGGCTTTTCCGCAAGCTCCAGGCCTGATGGGTCAGGGGTTTCTGCGGCGTAGCCATCCGAGGGGGCCGCGCGGGCGTTCTGGTTCCCCTGCGGCCTGCGGCCCCTCCACCGACTGCGGTTTCCGCTCGTCGGCGGCGCCTCGGCGCCACTCGCTTCGCCGAGCGGCGGGGCGGACGGCGCGGTGAGCGCTCTGCACGTAGATGGTGGGACCGGAGACGCGGGCCTCGGTGTCAGACGCGGTGCAGGCCGCCCGGCACGTGCCTCCGCGATCAGTTCTCGCGCGGTGCGGCTCTGTGCGAGCGACGGCCGGACCGACGCGCCAGCGGACGGAGTCACCGCGGCAGCCGGATTCGTGACGGCGGCCGGGCCGCGGTGACAGTCAAGGTCGCTGGCGGGAGCGTCAGTCGCCGACGCTCCACGTCGGCTCCTTCCTCCACCTTGGAATCACCTACATAAAACCCTTCCCGCTTTCCGATCGAAGGTGGCCCGACAGCCTTTCGTCTCGGACTCAGGCTCAGGATCAGCCTCAGCGGCCGATCTCCTTGCGGGTGACGCGGCGCAGCCTGCGCCGCTGTGACGGGTCCAGCGTCAAGTACGCTGCCGCCGGAACCCCCAGGATGATCAACAGGGCGGCCCACCAGGGAAGCCAGATGAGCAGGATAAGCCCGGCCGCCACACCTCCTGCGGCGATCTTCGCGTTCTTCGACATCTTGTGTCGCCTCCTTCTCGGCACTGCCGCTCTCTGTCCTGAGAACGGGTCCGCGCCCTCCCCGGTTCCGGACAGCGACCCTGATCGGGATCAGCCCCGCGCGGCCAGCAGATGGTCCATGGCCAGCTGATCCAGGAACTCGAACGCCATCCCGCGCGCGGCGGCCGCCTCCACGTCGAACTCCTCGAAGACCGCACGGTCTGCGAGCAGCGCCTGCAGGCCGTCCGCAGCGGTGGGCTGCGCCAGTTCGTCCAGGCGCGAGCCCCGCAGGGCCTCTTGGACCTCCGGGTCGGCACGGAAGGCGGCCGAACGCTCGCGCAGGATGAGGTAGTTGCGCATGCAGCCCTCGGCCGACGCCCACACGCCGTCCAGGTCCTCGGTGCGTGGCGGCTTGAAGTCGAAGTGCTTCGGCCCCGCGTAACCGGCGCTCTCCAGGAGGTCCACCAACCAGAAGGCCGCCCGCAGATCACCCGCTCCGAAGCGCAGGTCCTGGTCGTACTTGATGCCGGACTGGCCGTTGAGGTCGATGTGGAAGAGCTTGCCCGCCCACAGCGCCTGTGCGATGCCGTGCGGGAAGTTCAGGCCGGCCATCTGCTCGTGGCCGACCTCCGGGTTCACGCCGTACAGCTCCGGCCGCTCGAGGCGCTCGATGAAGGCG
>CAMLJW010000463.1 GCA_946480485.1 uncultured Streptomyces sp.
ACGCGCTGCACGAGTTCGCGAAGAACGTGTATGACGTGGTCGCCACGAACGGCGAGGAGAAGCTCGTCGTCGCGCAGCCCCTCGTGGAGAAGGCACTCGGCGATGGCTGGGAGACCACCGGTCGGACGTTCACCGGCGCCGAGATGGAGCGCTGGACGTACCAACGTCCGTTCGAGCTGGTGGAGTTCCCGGCAGTAGCCCACTTCGTGGTGAACGCCGAGTACGTCACGACCGAGGACGGTACAGGTCTCGTCCACCAGTCCCCCGCTTTCGGTGAGGACGACCTCAAGGTGTGCCGTGCCTACGGGCTGCCGGTGGTGAACCCGGTCCGCCCGGACGGCACGTTCGACGAGGACGTCCCCCTCGTGGGCGGCGCCTTCTTCAAGAAGGCGGACGAAAAACTCGTCGCGGACCTCCAGCACCGCGGCCGGCTCTTCAAGCACATCCCGTACGAGCACAGCTACCCGCACTGCTGGCGCTGCCACACTGCGCTCCTCTACTACGCGCAGCCGTCCTGGTACATCCGCACCACAGCGGTCAAGAACCGCCTCCTCCAGGAGAACGAGAAGACCAACTGGTTCCCGGAGACCGTGAAGCACGGCCGGTACGGCGACTGGCTGAACAACAACATCGACTGGGCGCTGTCCCGTAACCGCTACTGGGGCACCCCGCTGCCGATCTGGCGCTGCGAGGACGACCACCTCACCTGCGTCGGCTCGCGCGCCGAGCTGACCCGGCTGACCGGCGCGGACCAGTCGTCGCTCGACCCGCACCGCCCGTTCATCGACGAGGTCACCTTCGCGTGCCCCCAGTGCGCGAAGACGGCCACCCGTGTGCCGGAGGTCATCGACGCCTGGTACGACTCCGGCTCGATGCCGTTCGCGCAGTGGGGATACCCGTACAAGAACAAGGATCTCTTCGAGGCCCGCTACCCGGCGCAGTTCATCTGCGAGGCCATCGACCAGACCCGCGGCTGGTTCTACACGCTGATGGCCGTCGGCACGCTGGTCTTCGACAGGTCCTCGTACGAGAACGTGGTCTGTCTGGGCCACATCCTCGCCGAGGACGGCCGCAAGATGTCCAAGCACCTGGGCAACATGCTCCCGCCCATCCCGCTCATGGACCAGCACGGCGCGGACGCGGTCCGCTGGTTCATGGCGGCCGGTGGATCCCCCTGGGCGGCCCGCCGCGTCGGCCACAACACCATCCAGGAGGTCGTCCGCAAGACGCTCCTGACGTACTGGAACACGGTCGCCTTCCAGGCCCTGTACGCCCGCACGTCGAACTGGGCCCCGTCGGAGGCCGACCCGGCGCCGGCCGACCGCCCGGTCCTGGACCGCTGGCTGCTTTCCGAACTCCACGCGCTCACCGACCAGGTGACCCGGTCCCTGGAGTCGTACGACACCCAGCGCGCCGGCAAGCTCCTGTCGGCGTTCGTCGACGACCTGTCGAACTGGTACGTGCGCCGCTCGCGTCGCCGCTTCTGGCAGGGCGACAAAGCGGCGCTGCGCACCCTGCACGAGGTCGTCGAGACGATCACGCGCCTGATGGCCCCGCTGACCCCGTTCATCACGGAGCGGGTCTGGCAGGATCTGGTGGTGTCGGTGACCCCGGGTGCCCCCGAGTCCGTACACCTGTCGTCCTGGCCGGAGGCGGACCTGTCCGTCATCGACCCGGAGCTGTCACGGCAGATGGTGCTCGTACGCCGTCTCGTGGAGCTGGGCCGTGCCACGCGCGCGGAGTCGGGCGTGAAGACGCGTCAGCCGCTGTCCCGCGCGCTGGTCGCGGCGACCGGCTTCGAAGCGCTCGACCGCGAACTGCACACACAGATCACGGAAGAGCTGAACGTCTCCTTGCTGGCTTCGCTGAGCGAGGTCGGCGGCTCACTGGTCGACACGACGGCCAAGGCCAACTTCCGTGCGCTGGGCAAGCGGTTCGGCAAGGGCGTCCAGGCGGTCGCCAAGGCCATCGCGGAAGCCGATGCCGCCGCCCTGTCCCTGGCTTTGCGGGAGGGCACGGCGTCGGTGGAGGTCGACGGCGAGTCCGTGACGCTCGCCCCGGACGAGGTCATCATCACGGAGACCCCCCGCGAGGGCTGGTCCGTCGCCTCGGACTCCGGCGCGACGGTCGCCCTCGACCTGGAGATCACCGAACAGCTGCGCCGAGCCGGCCTCGCTCGTGACGCGATCCGCCTGATCCAGGAGGCCCGCAAGAACAGCGGTCTGGACGTGGCCGACCGCATCGCCCTGCGCTGGACCTCCACGGAACCGGAGGTCGTCGCGGCCCTGTCCGAGCACTCCGGCCTCATCGCCGACGAGGTCCTCGCCACGGACTTCGCCCAGGGCGAGGCCGACCACAGGTACGGCAGCCCGTTCACGGACGAGCCGCTGTCGCTGACGTTCCGCCTCCGCAAGGCGTAGCACCGAGCCGAAGGCCCGGGCCCCGAAGAAAAACGGCGGGCCCGGGCCTTCGGCGTTGCGTACCGGTACACAGACGCACATACCGACATGACCACATCGAATACCCACAGCAGCCATGTACGGCACAAAGCGGCCATGTGCGGCAAAAGCGCACGGCAAGCAGCAGGCAGGTACGGCAAAGGGCGGGGCCCCCGAAAATACGGGGCCCCGCCCTTGAACGCTGCCGACGCCTCAGGCGTATTAGAGGCCGTCAGTTGTCGTCCTCGTCGATGAGGAAGCCACGCATCGGCGAGGGAGCCTGCTGCATCGGCGACGGACCCTGCGGCCGCACCGGCGCCATCGGCTGGGTCATGGCCGGCGACATCTGCTGCTGGCCGCCGTAGGACGGAGCGGCGGGAACCGGGCCACCGCCCATGGACTGGTTGCCGCCGTAGGACGGGGCGCTCGCACCGGCCGGAGCCATGGACGGCGACGGCGACGACGGGAGCGAGGCGGCCGCCGGCGCGCGCGGCGGAGCCAGCGAGTCGTCGGCCTGGGTCTCCAGCTGACGCAGCTGGGACTCGAGATAGGACTTCAGGCGCGTCCGGTACTCCCGCTCGAAGCCGCGCAGGTCCTCGACCTTGCGCTCCAGCGTGGCGCGAGCGGACTCCAGGGAACCCATCGCGACGCGGTGCTTCTCCTGGGCGTCCCGCTCCAGGGCGTCGGCCTTCGCTCGGGCGTCGCGCTCCAGACCCTCGGCACGGCTGCGCGCCTCACCGACGATCTTGTTGGCCTCGGACCGGGCCTCGGCGATCGCCTGGTCGGCGGTCTGCTGGGCCAGCGAGAGGACACGGGCGGCGCTGTCGCCACCAGGGCCCTGACCGGGCTGACCCATCTGCGGGCCGTGACCGCCCATGGGGCCGCCCATGGGACCGCCCATCGGGCCGCCCATCTGCTGCGGCATCTGCCCCTGCATCGGGCCGGGACCCTGACCCATCGGCCCCTGACCCATCTGGCCGGGACCCATCTGGCCGGGACCCTGTGGACCGCCCTGCGCGCTGGGGCCTGCGGGCAGCTGCGGTGCGCCGCTCGGCAGCTGGGGCGGACCACCCATGGGGCCGCCCATCTGCTGCTGCGGCGGGCCCGATATGCCGGCGGGCACGGGAGCGCCCGGACCGCGCATGCCCTGCGGCGGCCCCTGTTGCTGTTGTTGCTGCTGATCCTGCTGCTCGGGCGGTTTGCGCATGCCCTGCTGCTGGTTCTGCGCGGCGGCACGCGTGGCCGCGGCAAGCTTGGCGCGCAGGTCCTCGTTCTCGCGGAGCAGGCGGTTCAGTTCGGCTTCGACCTCGTCGAGGAAGGCATCGACCTCGTCCTCGTCATAGCCTTCTCGGAGGCGGACGGTCGTGAACTGCTTGTTCCGCACGTCCTCGGGGGTCAACGGCATCTCTTCACCTCAACGTAGTCGTCGGCATCGTCGGCGTTCGGCAAGACCGTATCGTTCACAGCCGGCTCACAACGGAGATCAGGATGTAGACGATGATCATCAGCACGAAGAAGGACAGGTCGAGCGCCACGCCCCCGAGACGCAACGGCGGGATGAACCGCCGCAGAAGCTTGAGCGGTGGATCGGTGACAGTGTAGGTGGCCTCCAGAACGACCACCATCGCCTTGCCGGGTTGCCATGAGCGGGCGAACTGGAAGACGTAGTCCATGACCAAACGGAAGATCAGCACGATGAGGAAACACATCAGCGCGATGTAGATCACATCCAAGACCACGCTCATGATCCGCGCTTCCCTCTCCCCTGTTTTCGTGCCTGGTTCGGTACTGCATCTCAGCTCTGGTTGAAGAACCCGCCCTCTGCGATGCGGGCCTTGTCCTCCGCCGTGACATCGACGTTAGCAGGCGACAACAGGAACACCTTCTGCGTCACCCGCTCGAT
>CAMLJW010000464.1 GCA_946480485.1 uncultured Streptomyces sp.
GAGGCCGCCGATCTGCCCGTGGAAACCGGCGTGCTCGTCTTTACCGTGGAGCCGGGCAGCCCGGCGGAGAGCGCCGGCCTGCGCGGAGGCAGCCGCGAGGTCGTGGTTTCCGGGATCCCCATGCTGGCCGGCGGTGACAGGACTGACGTTTTGACCATGAAGAGCGTCACCGACTACGCCCGGTACGCCACCCGCGGACAGCTGAAGCCGCTCACCGACGAGGTCAAGAAGCTGCCCCAGAAGTCCTACGCGGGGCTCGCGGACTTCAACCTGAAGGGCCAGTACTTCGCCCTACCGTACCGGCAGGACTTTTGGGTTCTCTACTACAACAAGGCGCTGGTCGGCAAGGCTGATCTCTCTCACCTGACCTGGTCCCAGTTCCAGGACATGGCCAAGAAATCCACCAAGGGGTCCGGCTCCTCCAAGGTATACGGCGCCTACATGCACACCTGGCGTGCTCTGGTGCAGGCGATCGCTTCAGCACAGACCGGTGGTGATCTGCTCAGCGGCAAGTACGAGTTCATGAAGGACCAGTACACGACGGCTCTCGACCTGCAGAAGGCCAAGGCCACACTCCCGTTCTCCACCGCCTCCAGCCAGAACATCACCTACGATTCCCAGCTCACCACCGGCAAGGCCGCTATGGTCCCGATGGGCACGTGGTGGGCGGCGACACTCCTGGCGGAGAAGAAGCAGGGCAAGAACCCCGTCGAGTGGGGCATGGCGCCGCTCCCGCAGATCAAGGACGACGGCAAGACCGTCACCTTCGGCTCTCCGACCGCGTTCGCAGTCAACAAAAAGGCCCGCAATGCCGACGCCGCGGAGAAGTTCGTGACCTGGGCATCCGGGCCCGGAGGCGCCGCTGCCATCGCCAAGGTCGGACTGGTCCCCGCCTACACCGACGGCAAGATCATGGACACCTTCTTCGCGGTCAAGGGCATGCCCACCGACCCCGTTTCCCGAAAGGCCATGACGCCCTCCAAGGTGCAGCTCGAGATGCCTGTCAGCGATAAGTCGTCTGATATCGACGTGATCCTCAACGAAGAGCACGAACTGGTGATGAGCGGCGAGAAGTCGATCGACAAGGGCATCGAGGAGATGAACGACCGAGTGAGGAACGAAGTAAAGTGACCACGGCCTCTCGACCCACCCGGCTTGTCACCGCAACGCACGCGGGGGCCGCCAGACGCCGACGCCGTCGCACATCGCTCATCGGCTGGACGTTCATCCTCCCCAACTTCATCGGCTTCACCGCGCTCACCCTGATCCCGGTCGTCGGCGCACTGGCCGTCTCGTTCACCCACTGGGACTCCTACAGCACACCAAAGTGGGCGGGACTGGACAACTTCCGCCGTATGTGGGACGACGACAACTTCTGGACGGCGCTGGAGAACACCTGCTGGTACGCGCTCGGGCACATCCCGCTCACCCTGATGGTGTCCCTGGGACTGGCGGTCCTGCTCAACCAGAAACTGCGCGGCGTCAGAGTCCTTCGGACGGCCTTCTTCTTCCCCTACATCACCTCGCTGGTAGCCGTCGCGGTGGTGTGGAACATGCTGCTGAGCCCCGAAGTCGGACCGGTCAACCAGTTCCTGCACGCTCTCGGCATCGCCCACCCCCCGGGCTGGACGACATCCCCGGACTGGGCCATGCCGGCCCTCATCCTTGCCAGCGTGTGGCGGGACATGGGCTACTACATGGTGCTCTTCCTCGCCGGCCTGCAGACCATCCCCGCCGATCTCTATGAAGCGGCGCGGATGGACGGCGCCGGAGCGTGGCGGCGGTTCTGGCACGTCACCCTGCCCTGCCTGCGGCCGACAACCTTCTTCATCCTGGTCATGCTCACGGTCTCCAGCTTCAAGGTCTTCGACCTGGTGCAGATCATGACCGAGGGCGGGCCCGGCCGTTCCACCCTGGTCCTCTCCCAGCTGATCTTCCGTGAGGGCATCACCCAGGGACGCTTCGGATACTCCTCGGCGATCTCTCTCGCGCTCTTCATGATCTGTCTGGTGATCACGGTCGTCCAGTTCCAGTTCCAGCGAAGGAGCGAACGATGAGCACCACCGTGCTGCGAAAGGACAGCGCCCCAAACCCGGCCACCTTCCCGACCACCCCTCCGGCCGGCCCATCACCGGAACCGGGGCGGGACAAACGGACGCTGCAGACGGCCGGACGTGTGGTGCTCTACGGGGCCCTGATCGCCGTGGCGCTGACGGTCCTTCTGCCGTTCATCTGGATGCTGGTCTCATCGGTCAAGGCCGACCGTGACGTCTTCACCGTGCCGATCCAGTGGGTCCCCAAGGAGTTCCACTGGGACAACTTCCAGCGCATCTGGACGGATATCCCGCTCGCCGCCTACCTGGGCAACTCCCTCTTCCTCAGCGCCGTGATCACGTTCCTGCAGGTCCTCACCGGAAGCTTCGCCGCCTACGGTTTCGCCAAGATGCGCTTCCCCGGCCGGGACCTGCTCTTCACCGGCTACATCGCCACCATCGCCGTGCCGTGGCAGGCGTACATGATTCCGCAGTACATCATCATGCAGAAGCTGGGTCTGGTGAACACACACCTCTCACTGATCCTGCTTCAGGCGTTCGGCGCGTTCGGTGTCTTCCTGATGCGCCAGTTCTACCTGACCATCCCCGACGAGATCAGCGAGGCCGCCCGCCTGGACGGACTCAGCGAGTACGGCATTTGGGCGCGGATCGTTCTCCCCCTGTCCAAGCCGGCCCTCGCCAGCCTTGCTCTTCTGACCTTCGTCAACACCTGGAACGACTACATGGGCCCCTTCATCTACCTGACGGACAACAGCCTGTGGACCGTCCAGCTGGGGTTGCGTTCCTTCATTGGCCAGTACGACGCCCAATACGCGATGATCATGACCGGATCGGTGCTGTCTGTCGTGCCGATCCTCCTGATCTTCCTGCTCGGGCAGCGCTACTTCGTCCGCGGCATCGCGACGACCGGCATCAAGGGGTGACCCGGAAGTGGCCATGTCCAGCACACGTGCCCCCAGGCCGACCGCTCAGCCGCAGCTGCGCTTCAACATCGCCTACAGCTCATGGGAACTCATCTGGTCCCACGTCCACCGCGTGCTGGTGGTCAATCTGGGAATCGTAGTCACCAACCTGCCTTTGCTGGCCGCTCTGACGGTGTGCCACCGCCCCTGGCACTATCCGCTCTTCTTCGGCCCCCTCCTGCTGCTGGCCGGCCCGTCCATTGCCGCAGCGTTCGCCTTCATGAACCAGGCGGGCGAGGAGGGGCAGGTAACCCTGCGCGTGTTCCTGCGGGCCTACGCACGTCTGTTCCGCCCGGCACTGCGCATCTCGGGCGTCACCCTGCTGACCGTGGTCGCGGCCGTGGTCGACGCCGTCGCGTTGCGCTGGACCGCGATCGGGCCGGCGGTTGTCCCGATGGCCGCGGTCGTAGCCTTCCTGGCCGTTCTTTCCGGCACAGTCGCCCTGGCCCACCCGGTGGCTGTCGACGAGGCCGGGTTCAAGGCGCTCATCCTGGTGCCGTATGCCGTCGTGCGGCACTGGCTGCCATCACTGCTGAACCTTGCGCTGATAGCCGTGGGGCTCCTTCTGATCAACCAGGCACCCTTGCTGGGAATGGCTGTGCTGCCGGGCTGCGTACTCTTCGTCCTCTGGCGCAACTGCCTGTCCAGCACCGTCATCCCACCCCGGGCTGAGCAGGGCTGTGACCAGTCCCGTGTGAGGTCACGCCGGCAACCAGTGCAGCCGACGCACACATCCGAGCATGGGTCTCGTGACGGCAGCAGTCCCGCAGACCCTTCCCAGAGCCACGAGCTCCTCGAGTGGGAGTGTCTTTCACGGATTGCGAGTCGATAGCTCCCGCCGTGGGTTCCGGGTCGCGGCCTGCGGACTCGTGATCACCAGTGGGCGCGGGATCTTGCAGCCCGCAAGGTGTGTGCGGCAGTGGGTCTGGATGTCGTCCTGGGACGGCTGGATGTGGCTGGTCGGAGCGGAGCCGCCCACGTCCTGATCCGGGCACCCGGGTCTCTTTGATCAAGGCGCCGGCGCCTTACCGAACAAGGCGTCGGCACCTTTCCGATCAACGGTCGGCGGCATTGCGATCAAGACGTGGCGGCGTACCGCTTTCCGCGGCCTGTCCGCCGCCGGAACCGATCGCTAGGCTGGCCGCGGACGACGAACCGGGAGGAGCACGGACGTGGCTGAGAGCACCATCCAGCAGCACCCGCTCGCAGGCTGGGACAAGCCGGAGCTCGACCTCAGCAATGCCGACTGGCACTCCAGCAGCCGCGGGCTTGGGGATGTCCAGATCGCCTTTGTCGAGGGTTAGATCGGAAG
>CAMLJW010000465.1 GCA_946480485.1 uncultured Streptomyces sp.
AATTTGAAGTTTGAAATTGAATCCGATGCGTAAGAGTCCCATCGCACGCGGCCTGCTCATCCTCTTCTTCGCCGCGCAGCTCGCGACGCCGTTCGCCATCAGGCGTTGGCAGGCGGACGGCGCGGGGCCCGCGCGAGCCGAGGCCGCGCCCGGCTGGATCATCTCGGCCACCAAGGCGGACGGCATCGCCCGCGTGTACAACCACGGCACCGACCATTCCCAACCCGGCGACCGACGCGGCGATTCTGGCCTGTACGCCCGGATCGGGTACTCCACGGCCACCGCACCATGGCTGGACGACGCAAGCTGGGCATCCCCACCCGAGCAGAGTGCCGCCCTGGTCGACGCCACCGGGCGGGCCACCCACCGCAACGGGTTCGCGACCCTGGGCGTGCGCATCGACCGCACCGCCGGCATCGAAGTCGGGGTCGCGGCCAGCCGCGCCACGGCGCACTGGCTGGCCCCAGACACCGAACAGTGGGGACATGGCTATGGCTGGACCGGGCAGGCCATCGACGCCGGCACCCTCACCGTCGTGTCCCTGGTGCGCGGCCCCTGGGAAGTACGCCTGGTGCATGTCGATGCCCTGGCCGACGGCGTCGCGGCACAGGACATCAAGCTCCGCATGAGCGGGTGGCCGACCGTGGACGGCGACGGGCTGAACTCCACGGTGCGGCCCCTGACACCGCCCCTGGCCACAGGCTCGCAGGAGCGCACCGACGCATCCATCCTCGGCGACCCGTCCGTGGTTCCCTGGGCCGACTTCCCGGTCGAGCCCGGCACGTGGTCGATGGCCCTCATCGACCTTCAGCGCCGGATCGACCCGGCGGGCGGGTCGGCGTCGGCCATCCTGCTCAGCTCCCCGGTACCGGCTGTTGCCGTCACCTGGCCCGACGGGGCAACCACCACCACCGAGCTTCCCTGAGCGCACGCTGTGCCGAGCACAAGGTCGGGGCGCCACGATCCTGACGCGTCGTACGAGATCAGCCTCATCTGCCCGCCAGGCATGGATCTGCACTTTTCCGTCGGTGGATCGTCACGATGGTGGCGCGGCAGCGCGGGCCAAGTGGTGGGAGCCATGTGGGGCGTGAGGAGGACGTTCGGCGCCTCATACAGGACATGCCCCCATGGCAGCGGTTCCTGGGGAAGACGTCGAGGCCCGCGCCGAAGCACAGGACCGGGGCATTTCGGCAACGCGCGAAGGTGCGTGCCACGCCCCGCGAGCCCGACCGGAAACTCGGAACATGCCCTGGCCCGGTGCCTCTGGCCTCCGCTACTCGGAGGGGTTGGGCTGTGAGCCGTACGCGGTCAGGAAGCGGTCGCGGAAGGAGTCCATCCGCCAGACCGGGGCCTTCGGGTCGGGTTCGAGGCCGTCCGTCCAGTTCCAGTTGTCGATCTTGTCCAGTACGGACTTGTCGCGGGCGACGATCGAGACCGGCACGTCCCGGCTGGCGTTGCTGCCGCTGACCTTGGCCATCGGCTGGTGGTCGCCGAGGAAGACGAGCACGGTGTTCTTGCTGCCGTACTTCACCAGGTAGTCGATGAGGCTGGTCACGGAGTACTGGATGGACTTGCCGTACTCCTTTTTCACCTTGTCGGAGTCGTAGAACACGTCGGCCGGGTCCTTGCCCGCCTTCTCGATGTCCCTGTAGACCGAGCCGTCGCCGACCTGGTTCCAGGGGATCGTCTTGGGGAGGGGCGCCCAGGGCTGGTGGCTGGAGGTCAGGATGATCTCCGACATCAGCGGCTTGTCGTGGTCCTTGCCGTGCTCCATCCGCTCGAAGGCCGACAGGGCGTATTGGTCGGGCATGGTCGACCAGCTGAACTTGGGCCCGTGGTAGCCGAGTTCCCGTGAGTCGTAGACGTGGTCGAGGCCGTAGAACCTGCCCTCCGGCCAGTTCTTCTGGACGCCCGGCATGATGCCCACCGTCCGCCAGGCGCCCGTGCGCCGAAAGGCGCCGGTGAGGGTCAGATGGTCGCCCGCGGTGACGGTGCGATAGCGGTTCTGGTTGTTGATCCACAGGCCCGAGAGGAAGGTGGAGTGGCCGAGCCAGCTGCTGCCGCCGTACGTCGCCGAGGTGAGCCAGCCGCTCTTCGCGGCGAACCCGGCCTGACGCAGCTCGTTGTTCTTGGCCGTGAGGGTCGCGTCGACACCCGGCGCGATGTCCGGGTCCTCGACCGCGCTGCGGCCGTAGCTCTCGATGAAGGTGAACATGACGTCCTTGCCGCGCAGCCCGGTGAGCAGTTGGTCGCCCGGGGTGTTGCCGAAGGCGTCCTTCTTGGCCTCCTTGCCGAACGCCGCCTCGTCCTCGAGTGTCGCGCTCACCCGGTCCATACGGTCCTTGACCAGGGCGACCGTGCTTCTGGCCGCGAGCGGCGGACCGGTGAGCTGCAGGCCGAGCGCCGCGCAGGTGACCCAGACCGTTCCGATCGCCACGGTGGTTCGGGTGGCCACTTCGCGGTTGCCGGCCATGACCTTGCTCAGCCGGAGAACCGCCATGGTCGTGGCGACGAGCACGGTGGGGATGACGGCCACGACGCCGATCAGTACACCGATGGTGCCGCCGTGGCCCATCGAGTCCTCGAGGTAGGACTTCGCGTCGTCGAACAGCACCCAGTCGAGGATGACGTTGAAGCCTCGTCCGAGGAACATGTTGAAGCCGATGTCGAGGAGGTTCAGGACGGTCAGCAGCCCGAGGCTCACACCCGCGAGGACCGCCACCACCAGCCGTGGCTTGCGGGGCAGCGCGATCAGGATGCCGGCGCCGAGGACCGCCTCCACCGGGATGCGTACGAACGTGCTGGGCTTGAACTCTTCGAGGTTCGTCGGCATGAGGAGCGCGAAGCACACGAGTCCGACAGCCAAGGCCGTGATCGCCCATGCCCTGTTGCGCCCCGCGACCGCGTGCCGGTCACGCCGGCGGCCGGCGGCAACGGGCTTGTCCGGGGCCTTTGTGGGATCGGCCGAAGCGTTGGTGGGTTCGGGCGACGCCTCGGCGTGGTCGTCCCGGGCCTCGGTGTGGTCGTCGCTCGCGGGGGCTTTTGCGTCCTCTTTCTTCGCGGCGCCGCGCGACGGGTCGTCAGGCGTTTCCGCCGCAGTGGTCTGCGGCGTCACGTCCTCCTCCCGGGTTGCCCGCTCCGTGTCCGGCAGATGAGGAGAGTTCGTGGTGCTCGACAACTGGAAGGTCCTTCCTTACACAACCCGGTGGTGACACGGCGGACCAGGCTCGGGGTCAGGGCCGCCGTCAACTGTACGGCTCGTCGCCACCAACCGATCAACCACCTCGGACGATCGATCAGGCGGACGCGTTCCCGAACCGGTCCTTCAGAGCGTTCGCCGTAGGGGACGCGACGCGGGTGGGTGTCCGCCGGGCGCTGCGCCGCACCACCCCGTCGACCGTCACGCTGCGTTCGGCCTCCACCGTCATGGCCCACTCCTTCGTCGTGCTGCCCTGGCGTGTGACCTCGTTGTCGTTCACCGGTTTGCGACAGCCTGGGAGGTGGACGCCTCTCCAGGACCTGCCACTCACCCGGACGCCCGCGTGTCCATCAGCGACATCCCTGCACAACTGCGGGAAATTCAATGCCGCCCAGATCAATCGCCCCTTCATCCGGAGGTTCCCGATGCTGTCCACAAGCCGATACGCTGCGATCGCCGCGGCCGGCCTGCTCGCCGGTACTGGTACCGCTGCGGCATCCCCCGCTCACAGCGCCCCCTCGGCCCCGTCGGTGACAGCCCTTGCCGCCGACACCGCCTTCTCCAACGGCAGCTTCGAAACCCCCCTCACTCCGCCGAACAACTGGACCGTCTTCAGCGCAGGCCAGGAAATGGGACTGTGGCGGGTCACGGACGGGAGTGTCGGCCTGACCGACGACGGCGTCTGGCAGGCTGCGGAGGGCAACCAGTCCCTGGAACTCAACGGCACAACCACGGGCTCCATTGCCCAGACCTTCACGACGGAGCCCGGGACGAAGTACAGCGTGACGTACTCGCTCGCCGGCAACCCCAATTCGACTCCGATGGTGAAGACGGGCAGCATCAATATCGACGGTCAGAGCTTCGAGGACTTCTCGTTCGACGCCACCGGCAAGACAGAGCTGGACATGGGCTACGTGATCCGGCAGTTCACGTTCGTGGCCAACCATGCTTCCACGACCCTGGAATTCGCCAGCACCACCACCGGGGCCTTTGGACCCGTCATCGACGACGTCAAGGTAAAGAGCTGCTCCAGCTGCGGAAACTGCTCCGGCTCATGCAGCTAGTAGAACTTAGTCGAGTCGCTGTGACCTGCGAAAAA
>CAMLJW010000466.1 GCA_946480485.1 uncultured Streptomyces sp.
CCCGCGTCAAGCTCCCCGGAGGCGTCCGGCTAGCGAGTCAGCCGCCGGCGAGCGCGAGCAGGAACGGAAACACGTACAGCTTCGAGCTGATCCCCAGGAATCCGAGGACGGTCATCACGACCAGCAAAGCGAAGAACCCGAGCAGCACCAGGAGCACCGGGATGATGCCGGTCTGGCCGAGGTGCAGCGTGGTGCGCACGGGCAGCGACAGCATCAGCAGGCTGATCGCCACGGGTGCGGCGAGCAGGGCCGTACGCCGGCTGACGGGCTGCGGCAGGGCGCGGGCCGCGACCAGGCCGAGCGCGACGACCAGCAGCAGCGTGCCGAAGGTCCAGCCCCAGCCGAGGCCCTGTTCGGCCGCCCGGGTGAGGGGCTTGAGGACGAGCCCGCCGATCGGGGTGCCCGTGAAACGCGTCGAGTCGTACAACGATCCGTTCACCTGCAGCCCGCCGTTCGGGCCGACCCAGGTATCCAGGTTCGTCAGGCGTTCGCCCTTCCGGGTGCTCAGGACGACGGCGACCTGCCGTACCGCCGGCGCGGCCGCGACCAGCCAGAAGGCCGCGCGGACCACTCCCAGCCGCGCCCTCGCCGTCTCGCCGGCTCCCGCTCCTGAGGCATCACCTGGTCGTCCGCTGTGCTCCGCATTCGCCACGCGCCGTCGGCCCTCCCGCCCCGCTGGTCCCCGGTTTCCGATGGGTGCATATGTCTCTTTCCTGTACAAACCCTAGAAAGCTCGGACGACCCCGCGTTGAAACGCGGGCAACCCCTCTTCGCCTGACGACCTTCCGCCTTTTGACCGAATGACGACGCCATAACCGGCTATATTTCCCCAAAGGAACTAGTTAGGACATCTAACTAGACAGACGAAAGGCATGGTGCATGACCCAGCCCCAGCTCTGGACCGACGTGGACGACTACTTCACCGCTCTCCTCGCCCCGCCCGACGACGCCCTGAGCGCCGCGCTGCGTGACAGCGACGCCGCCGGCCTGCCGCGCATCAACGTCACCCCCAACCAGGGCAAGCTGCTCCACCTCCTCGCCCGGATCCAGGGCGCGAGCCGCATCCTGGAAATCGGCACCCTCGGCGGCTACAGCACCATCTGGCTGGCCCGCGCCCTCCCGGAGGACGGTCGCCTGATCACCCTCGAGTACGCCGAACGGCACGCGGACGTGGCCCGCCGCAACCTCGCCCGCGCCGGCCTCGACACGATCACCGAGGTCCGTGTGGGCCCCGCACTGGACTCCCTGCCGAAGCTGGCCGACGAAAACCCCGCCCCCTTCGACCTGGTCTTCATCGACGCGGACAAGGCGAACAACGCCCACTACGTCGAGTGGGCCCTCAAACTCACCCTCCCCGGCAGCCTGATCATCCTCGACAACGTCGTACGCGGCGGCGCGATCAGTGACGCCGCCGACGACGACCCGGCCGTACGGGGCACCCGCGCGGCCCTCGACCTCTTCGCCACCCACCCGAAGCTGACCGCCACAGCGATCCAGACGGTGGGCACCAAGGGCTACGACGGCCTCGCACTGGCCCGCGTACTGCCGTAGTCACTCGTACGGCCGCAGTCCGTTGTACTGCCGCGGTGCTGATCTCCTGCCGAACTCCGCTGAGGGATAGCTGTGGGATATACGCCTCCTGGGCTCACGCCTCGTGGAAGAAACCCACGTTCACGCTGCGCGGCGCGGTGCGGTCCTGGATGATGACTTCGCCGGACCCCCCCTGGGGCAGCTTCGCCGTTCCCCCGTACGGCAGGGCCTGCGGGACGCCGCCGACCAGGGCGAACCGCACCTCGGACGACGGGTCGGCGTGCGATCCCCGCAGCCAGGTCAGCTGCCACATCCCGTCGGCCCCGCACAGGAACTCCAGGTGGACCCGCGAGACGAACAGCCAGTCGTCGGGCGTGGCGAGGCGGCACACCCCCCGGTCCCGCCCGACCCGCACCATGGCACCCGGCTCGCTGGGCGCGTCGGCCATCTGCATGCCGGCCGTCGCGCCCGCGTCCGCCTCGGACACCGAGGCCCTGGTGAGTTCGAACACGTGCGCTCCTTCAAGTTCCGGCAGTCCGATGGTCGTGCGCCCCGGAGGCGGTTGGCGCCCGTTCCGGCGATGCATCGCCGCCGAATGATAGACCGCGAGCCGCGGGCAAGCGGCTTGCGTGGTTCACCAAGCGGCTCACCGGCTGACCGACCGACTGGCTGACCGACCAGCCGACTGGCTGACCGACCGACTGACCGGAGGTCGCGTGACTAGGCCGCTCTCCTCACCGGCCTGGGCACCGCCCGGTCATGGGGGAGTTCCTCGTCGGAGCCGCACATTTCGGAGTTCAGTTCCTTGATGAGCTGGTCCAGGTCGGTGGGACGGTCGGGAGTCCACCAGTCACCGAGGAGGTCGGCGAGCGACTCCTCGCGGGCCTTGGCGAGTCCGTCGGCGGCTTCACGGCCATGGTCGGTGAGGGTGAGGTCGAGGCCCTCCCGTACGACGAGGCGGCGTTCCTCGACCTGGCGGACGGCGGCGATGATGACGCGCAGGGGGACGGCGCTCTGTTCGGCGAGCACGGCGGGCTCGGCCCAGCCGTACCGGCGGATGCGCAGCAGCAGCCAGCTCGCCGCGGGGAGCAGGTCGTATCCGGCGCGGGCAGTGATCTGCTCGTAGATCTCGCGCCGTTGCTCGCGCGTGCCGAGCACCGACAGCGCGCGGCAGACCTCGTCGTACGACGAGCGCTCCACCGGGTTGCTGGCCAGCGTCTGCGTGGCGTCGGGTGCCGTGACCGAGGCCCGCAGATTGTCCTCGCGCAGGAACCAGGCCAGGACGAAGCCGAGAACGGCGACGGGAGCCGCGTACAGGAAGACGTCCGTGATCGACGAGGCGTACGCGTTCAGCGCGGGCGGGCGCAGCGCGGCCGGGAGTTCGGCGATCCCGCGCGGATCGGCCTCGAGGGTGTCGATGGTGACGCCGGGTGGAAGCGGCCGCCCGCCGAGTGCGGCCGTCAGCTTGTCGGCGAGGCGGCTCGCGAAGACCGTGCCGAAGATGGCGACGCCGAACGAGGCACCGATGGAGCGGAAGAACGTGGCGCCGGAGGTGGCGACGCCGAGATCCTCGTACGAGACGGCGTTCTGCACGATCAGTACGAGAACCTGCATGACCAGGCCGAGGCCGAGCCCGAACACGAGGAAGTACGCGCTCATCTCGCCCGTGGGGCTGTTCTCGTCGAGCCGGTGCAGGAGGAGCAGACCGACTGCCGTCACGGCCGTGCCCGCGATCGGGAACACCTTCCAGCGGCCGGTACGGCTGACGATCTGGCCGGACACGGTCGAGGAGAACAGCAGACCGGCCACCATCGGCAGCATGTGCACGCCGGACATGGTGGGCGAGACGCCCTGGACGACCTGTAGGAACATCGGCAGGTACGTCATCGCGCCGAACATCGCGAAGCCGACGACGAAGCTGATCACCGCGGAGAGGGTGAAGGTGCGGATTTGGAACAGTTTCAGGGGGAGTACGGGCTCGACGGCCTTCCGTTCGACGGCCACGAACACCACGGCCAGCACGGCGGCCAGCACGGCGAGGCCGACGATCTGCGGCGAGCCCCAGTCCCAGGTGGTGCCGCCGAGTGAGGCGACGAGGACGAGGCAGGTGGCGACGGACGCGATCAGGAACGTACCGAGGTAGTCGATCGTGTGCCGTCGGGCGCGGGCCGGGATGTGCAGGGCGGTGGCGATGACGGCGAGCGCGACCACGCCGATGGGGAGGTTGACGTAGAAGACCCAGCGCCAGCTCAGATGCTCGGTGAAAAGCCCTCCGAGCAGCGGGCCGAGGACACTGGTCGCTCCGAAGACGGCACCGAACAGCCCCTGGTACTTGCCCCGTTCACGCGGCGAGACGATGTCGCCGACGATCGCCATCGACAGCACCATGAGCCCGCCGCCGCCGAGGCCCTGTAGCGCCCGGAAGCCGATCAGCTGGGGCATGTTCTGCGCCATCCCGCACAGCGCGGAGCCGACGAGGAAGACCACGATCGCGATCTGGAACAGCTTCTTGCGTCCGTACTGGTCGCCGAGCTTGCCCCAGAGCGGGGTTGCGGCGGTGGCGGCGAGCAGGTATGCCGTCACGACCCAGGACAGATGATCCAGGCCGCCGAGTTCGCTGACGATGGTCGGTAGCGCGGTCGACACGATCGTCTGGTCCAGCGCCGCGAGCAGCATGCCCAGCAGCAGAGCGCTGATCGAGACCAGTACGCCGCCCCGCAGATGCTCCTGGTCGGGGTTGGCCCCG
>CAMLJW010000467.1 GCA_946480485.1 uncultured Streptomyces sp.
GACGCGTGTGCCGTCGGTTGCCGCGTGCCGGGCGTAGAAACCGTCGACGGCCGTGTGCCGCCGCAGATCGGACCCGTCGGCGAGGGACGAGTACACGGCCCCCACGCCCTCGTGGTCGCAGAGAAAGACAACCCGCTCCCCCGCCCAGCACGGGTACTCGATGTTCCCGTCCAGCTCCTCATGCAGCCGTACGAACTCACCCTCCCCCTCGCGATCGATCCACAGCTTGCCGGCCGTGCCGCCCCGGTACCGCTTCCACCAGGCGGCCTCGCGTCCCATGGGCGCGGACAGCAGAACGATGCCGGCGCCGGGTCCGTGGGCGACCTCGCCGACGGGCCCGTACGGAAGTGTGGTTGCGGGGCCGCCGTCGAGCGGTACGGCACGCGCCCAGCTGCGCCGCAGGCTGGCCTGCCCGTAGGTGCTGAGCGCGAGCACCTGCCCGTCCGGAGTCCAGCCGCGCACCTGCGTCCGCCAACTGCCCCAGTGCGTAAGGCGTTTGGAGGGCCCGCCGTCGAGGGGGGCGATATGCACCTCGGGGTCGCCGTCGCGGGTGGAGGTCCATGCGACGGTCGTGCCGTCCGGGGAGATGCGGGGGTGGTTCACGGGCACGTTGTCGGCGCTGACCCGCCAGGCTCGGCCGCCGTCGAGCGGCGCGACCCAGACGTCGTCCTCGGCGGTGAAGGTGATCAACTCACCATGGAGATGCGGATACCGGAGATACGCAAGGGATGCGGCGGATGCGGTCTGTGTCACCCGATCACCCTATGCAGCGGCCCTTCCCCGGGCCAGAGGTTCGGATTACTTGCCTGGACGCGGCAGCGGGTCATCACAGACGGGGTCACTCGGACCGCACGCGGCGACGAGGTGCGCGGGCCACGTGGTTTCGCCCCGGTCGTCAGGACCAGCGGCCCGTGCGACCCAGTAGCAGCGCCGTCGCCGCCGTGCCCGCGGTCGAGGTTCGCAGCACGCTGCGCCCCAGCCGGTGGGCCTTCGCTCCCGCCCGGGCGAACAGTTCCAGTTCCTCGGGGGAAACGCCCCCTTCGGGGCCGACGACGAGCACGATGTCGCCGGACGCGGGGAGTTCGGCGGTCGCCAGCGGCTCGCTCGGGTGGGCGCGGTCCTCGTGCAGTACGGCCGCGAGGTCCGCTTCGGCGAGAAGTGCGGCAACCTGCTTGCTGGTCATCGCGTCGGCCACCTGCGGGAAACGCACCCGGCGCGACTGCTTGCCCGCCTCGCGCGCGCTCGCCCGCCATTTGCCGAGTGCCTTGAGGCCCCGTTCGCCCTTCCACTGCGTGATGCAGCGGGCGGCGGCCCAGGGGACGATCTCGTCGACGCCGGTCTGGGTCATGGTCTCGACGGCGAGTTCACCGCGGTCGCCCTTGGGGAGGGCCTGGACGACGGTGATGCGGGGCGTGGGCTCCGGTTCCTCGTGGACCTCGTGGAGGTCCGTCACCACGAGCCGGTCCTTGCCCTCGGCCGCCATGACGACGCCCTCCGTCCAGTGTCCGAGTCCGTCGGTCAGCACCACGTCCTCGCCCGGCCGCAGACGCTTCACGGACACGGCGTGCCGCCCCTCCGGACCGTCCAGGACGAACTCGGGCCCGGCCGGCACCACGTCCACCACGAACACCGGCGCGGTCATCAGACAGCGCCCCCTGACGGAGACGCCGACAGCGTCGTCTTCGCGGCGGCCAGTTCCTCCGTGAGAACCTCGACCAGCTGCTGCGCGGGCAGATCGCGGGCGAGCCGGTGCCCCTGCCCCGCCCACAGCGCCATCCCCTGCGCGTCGCCCGCCTTGGCGGCCGCCTTGCGCAGGGGAGAGGTGAGGTGGTGGACCTGGGGGTACGCGGCGGGCGCGTACGGGCCGTGTTCGCGCAGGAAGCGGTTCAGCAGGCCGCGGGCCGGCCGACCCGAGAAGGCGCGCGTCAGCTCCGTACGGACGAAGAGGGGGTTGGTCAGCGCCTGCTTGTGCAGGGCGCCGGCGCCGGACTCGTGGGTGGCGAGGAAGGCCGTGCCGAGCTGGGCCGCGGTGGCGCCGGCGGCGAGCGCGGCGGCGATCTGGCTACCGCGCATGATGCCCCCGGCCGCGACGATGGGTATCTGTACGGCCTCGCGGATCTGCGCGATCAGGGAGATCAGTCCGATGCCGGAGCCGTCCGTCTCCGGGTTGTCGCGGTGGCAGCCCTGGTGGCCGCCCGCCTCGACGCCCTGCGCGATCACCGCGTCGGCGCCCGCCCACTGCACGGCCTGCGCCTCCTCGACGGTGGTCGCGGTGACCATGGTGAGCGTGCCGGCACGGGACAGGGAGTCCAGGACCTCACGCTTGGGGCAGCCGAAGTGGAAAGTGACGACCGGCACCGGGTTGTCGAGGAGCACCGCGAGCTTGGCGTCGTAGCCGTCGTCGCGCCCGCTGTCGGGGTCTCCGAGCTCGGTCTCGTACCAGGCGGACTCGCCGGCGAGCTGGCTGGCGTAGACGGCGACGGCGGCCGGGTCGGCGTACTCGGGCTGCGGCATGAAGAGGTTCACGCCGAAGGGCCGGCCGGTGGCCCCGCGCAACTGCTTGATCTCCTGGTACATACCGTCGGCCGTCTTGTAGCCGGCGGCGAGGAAACCGAGCCCGCCGGCCTCGGACACGGCCGCGGCGAGCTGCGGCACGGAGACGCCGCCCGCCATAGGGGCCTGCACGATCGGAAGGGGGAAAAGATCGGTCAGCGCAGTGGACATGACGGCATGTTGTCACGTACTCCGAACAAGACCGAATCCGGCCTTCCACTTGGCATACGCCATCGGAATGGGCGACCGTCCGGGGAGGTGGGAAGGCACCCGGGTCGGCGGAATTCCAGCCCGTCCGGGGGGGTACCCCCGGGGCCCCTCAGCGGTAGCCGGGGAGTTCGTGGACGAGGTCGCCCGGCCGAAGGGGACAAGGCCGCCAGAGGGGACAAGGCCGCCAGGCCGAAAGGTCCCTGGGGCGCGGCCCCAGTGACGCCACCACCGGCGGCCGGGTACCCCGCTCACCTCAGCGACCGTTGAACGCATCCTTCAGACGCGAGAACAACCCCTGCTGCCCCGGTTGAAACTGCCCCGTGGGCCGTTCCTCGCCCCGCAGCTTGGCCAGCTCACGCAGCACTCGCTCCTGCTCAGGGTCGAGCTTGGAGGGGGTCATGACCTCGACGTGGACGATGAGGTCACCACGGCCGCCGCCGCGCAGGTGCGTGACACCGCGGCCGTGCAGCGGGATCGACTGGCCGGACTGGGTGCCCGGGCGGATGTCGATCTCCTCGAGGCCGTCGAGCGTCTCCAGAGGGACCTTGGTACCGAGTGCCGCCGCGGTCATCGGGATGCTCACCGTGCAGTGCAGGTCGTCGCCGCGCCGCTGGAAGGTGGGGTGCGGGAGTTCATGGATCTCGACGAAGAGATCACCGGCGGGGCCGCCGCCGGGGCCGACCTCGCCCTCGCCGGCCAACTGGATCCGCGTGCCGTTGTCGACACCGGCCGGGATCTTGACGGTCAGGGTCCGCCGGGAGCGGACGCGTCCGTCGCCCGCGCACTCCGGGCACGGGCTCGGTACGACCGTGCCGAAGCCCTGGCACTGCGGGCAGGGGCGGGACGTCATGACCTGACCCAGGAAGGACCGCGTGACCTGCGAAACCTCACCGCGACCGCGGCACATGTCACACGTCTGGGCGGAGGTGCCGGGCGCGGCGCCCTCGCCGCTGCACGTCGTACACACCACAGCCGTGTCGACCTGGATGTCCTTCGTCGTCCCGAAGGCCGCCTCGTCGAGCTCGACCTCCAGGCGGATCATCGCGTCCTGGCCGCGCCGGGTGCGCGAGCGCGGTCCGCGCTGCGACGCCGTACCGAAGAACGCGTCCATGATGTCCGAGAAGTTCCCGAACCCGCCGGCGCCGAAGCCGCCCGCGCCACCGCCGCCCGACTGGGACAGCGGGTCGCCGCCGAGGTCGTAGACCTGCTTCTTCTGCGGGTCCGACAACACCTCGTACGCGGCGTTGATCTCCTTGAAGCGCTCTTGCGTCTTCGGATCGGGGTTGACGTCCGGATGCAGCTCGCGTGCGAGCCGCCGGAAGGCCTTCTTGATCTCGTCCTGGGACGCGTCGCGGCGCACGCCGAGTACGGCGTAGTAGTCCGTGGCCACCTATGACTCCGCCAGGATCTGTCCGACGTACCGTGCCACCGCTCGTACCGCTCCCATCGTTCCCGGGTAATCCATGCGGGTCGGTCCGACCACGCCGAG
>CAMLJW010000468.1 GCA_946480485.1 uncultured Streptomyces sp.
GAGGATACGAGATTCGAACTCGTGAGGGTGTGAACCCAACACGCTTTCCAACTGTCCGCGCCGCTGTCCGGGGGCGTTCGTAGGGGTTCACGGGGCAGGTCAGATGGGGTGCGCGTACTGCGGTGAACGGTGGCGGCCGTCGTCGTACTGGACAAAGACCAGGACAACGAGCGGCGCGCCGCTCGACATCGGTTCTGTGCAGGAACGACGACGGCCCGCACTGTTTAGTGCGGGCCGTCGACGTGCTTGGGGCTCAGCTGATGGGCGGGCTGTAGCGCAGGACCCAGCCGGGGCCGGGCCGGTGAACGGTGACCTCAACAGCGCGGCCGGTCTTGGTGTAACCGGTGTGCGTGATCTGAAGCAAGTTGCTGCCGATCTCGACCCCGAAGGCCTCAGCCTCGACCGAGGTTGCCGCGTACTGCGTGACCTCCTCAATCGCTTCGGTCTGCTCGAATCCGGCGTCACGCATCCGGCTGATGATGCCGCCGAGTCCGGGGTCGGGGTTCTCCACACCTGCGGCTTCCGCTACGTCCACGGGCACGTACGAGTCCGCGAGCTGCACCAGGCGCTCACCGTCGTACATGTGCCGGGCCCGGATCACGGTGTGATCAGAGGTCTCGATGCCGAGAAGTTCAGCCACGTGGGCTGGTGCCGTGTCGCGACGGATCGCGGTTTCCACGCGCGGCGTCCCACCCAGTCGCTTGATCTCGGTCTCGAACGCGCCGCGGCTTTCGCCGGCCTCCCGTCGCGCGGTGCGGTAGCGCTCCGTGGCATCTCGGACGATGGCGGTGTTGCTGCTCACTTCGGTTTTTCCTCTCAGACGGCGGGCAGATCGATGGGCCACTCATAGCTGAGTGACCACAGAGTGATGGGCATAACGTGCACGCAGACTTCCACGGCCCTGCCGCTCTCGGTCAGGCCGACATGGGTGATCTCGTATACCAACCTGTCGGCTGAGACGCCGAGCGACTCGGCTTCGTCCTTGCTCGGCGGCCGTACGTCGACGGACTCTCGGATACGGGTCTGCTGGAAGCCGAGTTCGGCAAGACGGGACTTGCTTCCGCCGTCTCCGGTGTCCTGCTGCTCCAACTGCGTCCCGAACGCCACGTCACCGGGGAAGTACGAGGTCGCTACCTGCACGACGGTGGCGTCTGCGCGCATGACCCGCGCCCTGACGAGCGCCTTTGCTGCGTGGTGAATGCCGAGAATCTGGGCAACCTGCTTCGGTGGCCGCGCTCGGCTGATCTCGGTTGTCGCGCTCGATGTCATCCCCAGCCGCGCAATCTCAGCCGCGAACGCGCCCCGAGCGCCAGCTTCCTCGCGAGCCGACTTGATGTAGCGGCCGGTCCCGTCCCGGTGGATCTTCCCGAGGATCGGAGAAACGAAGGTCCCTTCGCCCCGACGGGAAATGATCAATCCTTCGTCTTCCAGCACTCGGTAGACGTCTCGTGCGGTCTGGTAGGCGACGCCTTCGGATTCCTTGAGTTCCCGGACCTTGGGCAGCGCTGAACCCGGGGCATACACCCCCTGCTGGATCTTCGCCCGAAGCTCAGCGGCACGTCGCTGAACCTTCGGCCCCTTGGTCTCCTCCACGTATGACTCCCTCGCTGTGTGACTCGTGAGCCCAGTCTTACAGAACTAGTCCTAGAAGGATAGCCGGGACCGCCTCGCGGTCGGCAAGTGAGTTCCCGACGTGCCTGAACTAGTTCTGTTGACGCCCGCTTCAGGGTGTGCCTTAATCGTCACAGCGCACCGCAGAACTAGTTCAGCGAGGCGCCGGGGGGCCTTCTTTGTGCTGCTCTCCGACAACTCCACAGCGTGATCCACCGCAGATGTGACGGCCGTGACGACTCCGGCTGAGGTGTGTGGAGACCAGTCGGTCATCTCCCGTCAGGGATACGTGCCGACTCAAAAGAACGGATCTGCCCAAGGGCACGCACGCCGCGCGAAGAGACCGGGATGCGATTCCTCGGAAGAGCGGGACTGAGGCACAGATCCATATCGCGTACGACGGGCCGTCACCTCCCGCAAAAGGTGTCCGGCGCGGCTCAGGCCCGCGCACCTACTTGATTTCGATCGTTCCGCTGCACTCGTTGCGGCGGCCGGTTGCCTCCCCCGCCCGTCCGGCGTTTGCGGTCGTACGGGCGGGGTGGCAGGGAGCCGGAACAGTCCGGTCCACCACACAGAGCGGTCCCCCGGGATGCCACCCGGGGGACCGCGTTCAGGCACCTATGCAGGAGGCACCTGTGATCACCAGTCTGACAGATGCGGAGCGGGCGGAGTTGGCCCGGAAGGCCGCTGAGGCGAACAGGCGCAGCCAGGACAACGCCCGTGGGCGGGGTGGCCGTTGATGGCCGGTTCCGAGCACGAGAAGACGAAGCCGCCGCTGCCGGTTCGTCCGCCGCGTCCTCATCCGCACGCGGCTGTGACCGGCCGCTGATTCAACCGCCCCGATGGTCGTAGGCCGGGTTCGACTCCCTGCCGGGGCACTTCGGCTGCTGTTCTGCGGCCGTGCCGCGCTTCGAGCGCGGCTTGACCCTCCAACGGCGCGCGGCTCCGGTGCTGGCACACCGGGGCCGCTGTTCGGGCCGTTTTTGCCGACTGAGGAGCTACGACCCATGAGATACATCGGTGCACTTCAGGCGGTTGTTACCGCCGACGAGTTCGGCCGCGAGCCGACGTTCGCGGAGCTGGACGCGATCGAGCGGGAGTCCCCCGTCATCCTGGCGGAGGTCGAGTTGTTGGACGCGCAGATCAAGGCCATGGACCACCCCGTGAACGAGGTTGACGGCCGCCGGATCCGGCGGGCCCGCAACCGGGTCCTGGCCGCGCGGCGCGACCTGGTCAACCGCACGGTCGGCGTGATGCTGCCGGGGGGTGCGGCATGAACGAGCTGCTGACGCTTGACGGGCTGGCCGTGCCGTTGCGGGTGCTGCGGCTGCTGGTCGCTGACTTCGGGCACTTGCCCGCTCCGGATGTCGACCTGTCGCGCATGTACCCCGACCGGCTGACGCTGCGGTTCCACGACGACCTGAGCACGTTCGAGGCGTGGCGGGAGGCCCTGGCCGTTCCCTCGGAGAAGGTGACGTACGGGGTGCAGGGCAACGGCATGACGCGTGTGCTGAAGGCGTCGACCGACTATGCGGGCGCGGACGTGCACCTGCACGGCTACACCGACGTGCCCGATGCGGACGGTGGTGCGGCATGATCCGGGTAATGACCGCCGCGCGGTTGCGTGCGCTGACCGACCGTGTCGAGTCCGCGCAGAGTGACGCCACGGCGTTGCGGGAACATGCGGATGGCATCGAGGCGGCGCTGGCGGATGCCGCCTCGGAGAGGGACCGCCTGGAAGGGCTGTTGGCGGATGCCCGGCGTGCGGCTGAGGGCCCGCGTTCACTGGTGGTGTTGCTGCACTGGGGTGACGTTCACAGCGTTCACAGGAGTGTTCACGACGCTGAGGAGTGTGCCGCCAGGGATGGCGCGGACCCGGCCGGATGGACGTCGCCGACGATGCTGCCCGCGCACCGGGTGGCCTGGCGCACGGTCGTCGTGACCGCATCGGGGGGTGCGTCGTGCGCACCGTGAACAGTGTTCAGGTCCGTTCAGCGGAGCGTGCTCTGTCGGTGGGGACGTGGCTGATCGTGACCGGGGCGATGCTGTATTCGGTCCTGACGGTCACCCCTTTGATGGCTGGGCACACCCCGTCTGCGTGGGTGTGGACGGCGCCGATTCTGCCGGTCGTGGTCGATGCGGCGGTGGTGATCGTTGTCCGGCTGGATTCCGTGCTGGCCCGTCTTGGTGGGCATGGCGGCCGGTGGTCGGTGACGCTGCGGTGGATGACCGGGGGCATGACGTTGGCCCTGAACATCGCCGACAGTGCATTGAAGAAAGACCTGGTCGGGGTTGCCGTCCACGCGGTCGCCCCGCTGTTGCTGATCGTCACAGCCGAGACCAGCCTGGCCTACCGGCGCGCCATCACCACCGCTGTCACCGACCTCGAAGCCCGCCGCCAGGCCGAAGCCGAGCGCCGCGAGAAAGCGGCACGGGAACGTGAGGAGGCCCGGCTGCGGCAGGTGCGGGAAGAACGCGAACACGCCGCCTTGTTGGCGCGTGAACAGCGTGAACACGAAGCCTCCTTGGCCCGTGAGGCGGCTGAACGCGAAGAGCGGCGCTGGCGCGAGGAACGTGAGCTAAAGGCGGCACACGAGACAGCGGAGCGAGCCGAGCGCGAACGCCGTGAACGCG
>CAMLJW010000469.1 GCA_946480485.1 uncultured Streptomyces sp.
CGCCACCAGTTCGGCGTTCCCGGATTCGGTGCCGTAAAGGATCTTGATGGTGCCCACGGAGTGTTTTCTCCCTTCCTGTGAAATTTCGCGTTCTTCCTGGAAAAGTTCTTACTTTCAGACGCCGACCATGGACTGCCGCGCGAGTGCGACCATTTCCGACATATCGGTGATCTTGCGGCGGCAGCGCCCGGCCACCGCGCGCTCGCGCTCCACCCGGTCGATCTCACGCCAGGCGGAGAAGCTCGTCGCGGTCTTCTCTAGCTGCGGCAGGATCGCCTGCAATCCCGGTCCCCGCCCGGCCACGATGCGCCCGCCGGCGAGGTCGTCCACGATCTGTCCGGCGACGCCTTGAGCGTGCTTCCGGTTGGCGGCGATGTTTCCCTGCGCACCTCTGCCCAGCCAACCGACCCGGTAGACGTGCCCGCCCGACCAGGCGGTGTCCGGCGTTCCGGGACACGGTTCCTCGTCCTGGCAGAAGCCCGTTGCCGTGACGATCGTGTCCGCGTGGTAGGAACGCGGTTCGGCGGAGGGACCGCACATCGCCTCTAGACTGGTCATGCCGTCGATGTGACGGATACGCGTGGGAGCCGCCTCGAACTGGATGGTGACCAGCGTCCGGTCCGGCTCACCCGCGGAGGCGCTGGAAGGTCCGCGCTCCCGCTCAAAGCTTCGAAGCAGTTCGGCCGCTGCCCCGCGCGAGGAGTCGCGCAGCCCCTCGGTCCGGATCCTCACACCCTCGACCTGACACAGCTCACGGAGCATCGCCAGATCGAATTTCGCGTTCTCGACAGAGGATCGGCCCATGAAACGGACAGACCTGAGCGGTCGCGGCCGCAGCAGCGAGAGAACGTGATCGTCGATGTCGGATCCGATGAGCTCGTCCGACCGCTTGGTCAGCAGGCGCACCGTGTCGACGGCGACGTTTCCGTGGCCGACCACGATGACGTCCCGCCCCAACGGAGTCGTGTGCCGCTCGAGCCCGGCCGGAAAGCCGTTGAGCGCGCGCAGCAACCGACCGGCGCCGATGACCCGCGCCGTGTCGTCCTGCGGGACGGGGAGCCGGCGGTCCTGCGGCATGCCGGTGGCGATGACCACGACGTCGAAGGCCCGAGCCACGGCCTCGAAGCTCACGTCGCGGCCGATCCTCACATTGCCGACGAAGGTCGCCTGCCCCCTCTCGAAGAGGCGGTCGAACTGCTGTGAAACAGACTTGGTGCCCTGGTGGTCGGCCGCCACACCGTAGCGGACCAGACCATACGGAACGGGCAGCGACTCGAAGACACTGATCTGCGCGCCCGGCAGACCCTTGCGCAGAAACTGCGCCGTGTAGCAGCCGGAAGGGCCGCTCCCGATGATGGCCACGGTGGGGGCCGGGCGCTCGAGTGTCGAGACGGGGGTCAACTCTTTTCACCTCGCGATCCAAGGTGTCCCGGTGACGCATCCAGGGTTGATGGCCATCGGTCGGGACGGGGGTGATTCGGCCATTCAAGGCCATAAGATCGAGATAGCTTACTAACGTACGTTAGCAACGCTGGTTGCTTACTAACGTAAGTTAGCGAGCTCTTCACCTCTTGACTAGAGGCTGTGCCAGAAATGTTCCGAAAGCGGCCGCAAAGTTTTACCTGGGTCTCGATGACGTGTTGTAGGTGGAGCCGTCCGGTCCCAGCCCGTTGAGCGGCTGCGAGAGGGACCTTGCCGTGCAGCAGGCCGGAGGTCTGCATCCCGCTCCGGCGACCAGGACGGACGGCCCAGCCATCAACATTCGCCTGCGTTGTTTGCCTGGTGTCCGCAGCAGCCGCCCACCATGCGTGTTGCCATGTCGACGTACTGTCGCACGACTTCCTCCACCGAGAGCGATCCCATGGGGTTGTACCAGGTGTGCACGTACTCACAGAGGGTCATGACGGCGAAGACCGTCGCGCGCACGTCGGCGAAGAAGAAGGCGCCGGCGTCCCGGCCCGATCGGAGGGTGTCCCGGAGTTCGTCCACATACGATCGCTGCAGGGCAACGATGGTCTCCCGGTGCCGCTTCGGGAGACCGGAGGCGAGCCGGCGCAACCCGACGCTCTGCGCGTAGAGACCCGCCTCGTCCCGTCGTTCCAGCTGGAACCGGATGTGCGCGGCCACCGTCTCCCGGAACCGGTCCAGTGGGTGGCTGGAGCGCACGGCCCCCCGCACCGCTTCAAGGAAGTCTTCCAGCATCTTCTCCACGGCGGCGAGGTAGATCTCGTCCTTCGACTTAAAGTGCCAGTACAAGGCGGGCGTGGACACACCGACGTGCTCTGCGATGGCTCTCAGGCTTGTGCCATCGTAGCCGCCCTGCGCGAAGAGAACCTGCGCCGAGCGCAGGATGCGCTCCCTGCTCTCGGTGATATCGCCGTCGTCCACGGAGGATCGGTTGGTGGTCACGTGGCGACTCCGGTCGGGTCAGTGGGCATGGTCTGATCTGCTCGAGTCGCTCTCCGAGCACCGTGGGCACCCCGGCGGTCATCGTCATCGGCAGGACGAGGGCTGCTCCGGCCTGGACCGTGGGAGCAATCGGCGAGATCGTCTCCTGTGACGAGACACCCAATGCGTCCGTCATCCGGTTACTGAGCGCGTGCGGCATGGTCGACCGGTCGGAGTGCGGACGCCCTCCGAGTTACGGGTCGTCCTGGAGGGTACCGACAGGAAGCCTGCCGCTCGTCGATCGCCGGCGACTCGGTGCGATAAAGCCGGCGTCGTCGGAGAGCAGGAAACGAAGCGCTTGCCTCGCACACGGCCACTCACGAGTCGGGTCCCTCCACCATTGGGGTTGCCCGGTGCCGACGACGCGACGTCCGTACGCCGCCGGCACCGCCCGGGAGAGATGGGAGAGATGGTCTGGAATCAGCCGAGGGCGGTGAGGGCGTCGCCGTCGCCGCTGAACTCGTGGACGGGAGGCAGGCCCATCAGTGCCCGCGCCTCCTGAGGGGTGGCGATGTCCCGGCCGGTCACCTCGGCGATCTTCTGCGCCAGCTGCAGCGCCTCAAGGTTGGAGTTGATCCGGTCCTCGCGGTGGGGCCACTTGTAGTAGGTGTCCTCCATGCCCACCCGGATGTGCAGGCCCATCAGGGCGGCCTGGGTGGCCAGATGCGTGGAAGCGCGACCGGCGGCGCAGACCATGATCAGCCCGTCGGGGTCGACGTCGCGGATGGAATTCACGATGCGAGTGAGTCCCTCGATCATCTGGCGGGTGTTGTCCATCGGGCTGCCGCCGGGCAGGGCGGGCAGCACGAGCCAGAAGGCGGGGGTCTCGACTAGGCCGCTGGAGATCAGGAAACGCTTGGCGATCGCCACGTCGGCATCGGTGTAGACGGCGATCTCGGGCGTGGCTCCGTGTTCGTTGATCAGCCGGGTCTTCTCCATGATGACCGGAGCCGGCTTGGCGAAGAGAGAGTCGCCGATGTAGGTGGCGGTGGCGTTGATGGGCGCCGCGTCGAGGAGCTTGGACTCCATGACAGCGGTCATCTTGTCCCACTCCCCCGCGAGGGCGGGCACCAGGCAGCCGTCGATCGGCATGGTCGGGAATTCCTTGTGCAGCGGCGCGATGACGTCGTGGAAACGCTTCGGTGAGAGCACGTTGTAGCCGTTGTCGTCACGGACGTGGATGTGCAGTGCGCTGGCGCCGGCGAGGGCGACCTCCCGGGCGGACTCGCGGATCTCGTCCGGGGTGATCGGCTGTGCGGGGTTCTGCTTGTGCTGGAAGAAGGCACCGGTGATCGCGACAGAGACGATCATCTTCTGCGGGACGTCCCACGGCTGCGAGACCTCGGCGTCGTGGAAGGACGACGTCTCCAGATTCATGATCTCCGGCAGCCCGTACGGCTTCCAGATCATCTTGTGCTGCTCGCGGTCCAGTCCCGTCTGAACGCGCTGCCAGTCGATGTTTGTCATGAGCGGTCTCCTCGTATCTGTCATGTCATGGGATGGATGGACGACTGGGCCGCCGCGGCTCGCCGATGCGGCCACAGGAGGTAGGCAGGTACAGGCCTGTTCAGGCAGCGGCGCTGCCCGGTTGCCGAGCGAGTACGGATTGGTGTTGCAGGCCTAGGGCGTGTTTCGAAAGTCCCGTCTGGCCCGCGACGCCTGGCACGGCACCTCGCCGCGTTGTCGGGATCGTCCGCGTACGCCCAGTACGCGGACGACCCTCCGCCTTGCCATGCAGCCCACCAGACGCCGCGGGCCCCGCCTTCCGGGCGGACGA
>CAMLJW010000470.1 GCA_946480485.1 uncultured Streptomyces sp.
CTGCCGGGCGTACGTAAGGTCCTCAAGGCGGCCTCGGCACATGAGGAGTGGGTGTCCTCCATCCTGACCGGCAACATCGCCGCCAACGCCCGCGTGAAGCTGTCCGCCTTTGGCCTCGACGCCCTGCTGGATCTGTCTGCGGGCGCCTACGGCGCTGACGCGGAGCTCCGTCCCGACCTCGTAGCGATCGCTCGCGAGCGGGCCCGGCGGCTCTACGACGTACCAGCCGACGTGCCCGCCGTACTGGTGGGGGATACACCAAGGGACGTCGAGGCGGCTCTCGCCACAGACTCCGGGATCATCGCGGTCGCCTCGGGCATCCACAGCGCCGAGGAGCTGGCCGCCGCCGGCGCGTCTGTGGTGCTGCCGGATCTGTCGGACACCGCACAACTTCTCAGGATCCTGGAGACCTTCGCAGCGCACGGAAGACGTCCCAGGACGTCCTTGGGCTGTCCCTAGACGCGGTGACGGGGTCCCTGGACACCCGGCCACTATCAGGGCTCCCATCAGGCAACTAGCCCAAGGAGCTCACGTGATCAAGGAAGTCACCGGGATCCGAAAGATCCGGATGCTGTACCTCCAGCTGCTGTACCGCTGCAACTTCGAGTGCGACCACTGCTTCCACGGCAAGAGGCTCCAGCACGCCGACGCCTTCACCGCCGAGCAGGCCGTCGGCCTCCTCACTCTGATGCACGAGCAGTACGGCACCGAGGCCGTCACCCTGCTCGGCGGGGAGCCGTTCGTCTACAAGCACCTCGCCCAGGTCGTCCGACACGCCAAGGAGGAACTGGGCCAGCAGGTCGAGATCTGCACCAACGGGTACCGGATCGAGCGCCGCCTGACCGAGATCGCTCCCCACCTGGACCTGCTGCGCGTCTCCTTGGAAGGGATCGGCTCGACCAACGACCGTATCCGCAAGGTCGGCAGCTACCAGAGCGCACTCGAAGCCCTCGCCCTCGCCCGACGGCTCGGTGTCCCCACCGGAGTGACCACGACGGTCACCTCCCAGAACATCAACGAAGTGCTGCCCCTGGCACGTACCCTCACGCACTTCGGGGTGCGTCAGCTGAAGCTGCACCACCTGCGGGCGGTCGGCAACGCCGCGGACCACCCCGAACTGCTGGTCACCGATCCCACCGCCTACAGCAGGCTCCGCGATGAACTCCAGACGGCCGAACTGTCCATCGAAGTCATCGTCGACGAGGACCTGTCCGAGCACGGCAGCCCTGAAATCTGCGCGCCGGCAGCCGGCCCGGCTGCGATCGAACGGATCGAGGCCGACCCGCGCGGCGCGCTCACCATGTCCTGCAAGGCCGTTGGCAAGGATTCGCACGCGTTCTGGTATGAGAAGTCCGCCAACCACATCGTCCACCGGCCCTCCGCCACGGACGAGCTCACGCTCGCGGTGCCGGACGTGGTGTATGCCCGTGCCTGACCACCCGCTTTTCGAAAGCCTCGAAGGCTTACGAGGCACCGGTAAGTCGACTATCGCCCCGATACTGGCCGAGGCCCGCCGGGCTGTCCTCATCCCCACCGTGCCACCCGTCTTCCAGCCCCTGAGACATGAGGTGGACAAGCGGAAAAACGTCGAGGCACGGATGTGCTTCTACCTGTCCGCGCTGTTCACCGCGGCCGAGGAGATACGGCGCCACCTGACGGTCGGCGTCCCGGTCGTCGTGGAGAGCTATTTCGCCCGCTGCCTGGCCAACCACCACGCCCTCGGCGCCGGTCTCGGCATCACATTGCCGCCCACCCTGCCCCAGCCCGTCACCTACCACCTTGTCTGCGCCGAGGACGAGCGCCGTCGCCGCCTCGCCTCGCGCGACAAGCCGGTCTCCCACTGGGACGCCCTCATCGAGACCGTCACGGACCAGGTGACCGACGCCTACGCCCCGTTCCCGATGCACAGTGTGGACACCACGGACCTCAGCCCCGACGAGGTCCTCCAGGCGATCGTCGCCACCGACACGCAAGGAGCACACTCCCGTGCAGACACAGAGCCTGTGGGAGCACACCCTCACCTTCTTCCCTCAGTTCCTCGCCACGCTGAGAGAGAGGGTTGCCCCTGACGCCACCGTCGCCGTCGTCGGCGCGAGCGACGGCAAGTTCGTCCTGCCGCTCGCCGCCGCCGGATACCGCGTCATCGCCATCGAACGCGACGCGCTCGCCCTGCACGGTGGCGAGGTCCGCCTCCCGGGTGACCCGCGAGCCCACGCGATGGGCCTGGTCGACCGGCTCAAGCTCGAAGAGCTCTACGACCAAGTGCGAGTCGTGGAAGAGGACTTCCTTCAGGGCGAGGCCCTGAACAACCCCTGCGACGCGATCTGGACGAGCTGCTCGTGGCACTACAGTGCCAACCACCACCGCCCGCTCGCCGAGTTCGTCGATCGCATGCAGCGTCTGGTCCGTCCGGGCGGTGTGTTCGGCGCGGAGTTCATGATGCCCGTCGAGAAGCGCCACCACCTGGTCGAGCACTACACCTCCCCCGAACGCCTGCGGCGCCACTTCATCGGCGACTGGGACGTACTGCTCACGCTGCGCACGAACGAGTTCACCGAGCGCGCGCACATCGGTCAGCTTCAGGACCACACCCACCGCATGGGCCTGTTCCTCGCGGCCCGTACCTCAGCCCTCCCCCAGCGATACGGAAAGAAGGACTCATGAAGCACGAGTACGAGGCGAAGTTCCTGGCCATCGACGTCGCCGGCCTGCAGGCCAAGCTCACCGCCCTCGGCGCCGTTCAGGCGTTCCCGCGTACCCTCCTCACCCGCAAGATCTTCGAGAACGACGCCCTCGACGGCGACGCGTGGCTCCGCCTGCGGGACGAGGGCACCCGCTCGACGCTCACGCTCAAGCAGGTCACCGACGCCACCACGATCGACGGCACGACCGAGATCGAGACCGAGGTCACCGACCTGCACGCCATGGCCGACATCCTCCGCCGCCTCGGCCTCACCGAAGTCCGCTACCAGGAGAACTACCGCGAGGAATGGCGCCTAGGCGAGGTCGCCTTCGACTTCGACACCTGGCCCGACCTCCCCACCTTCGTAGAGATCGAAGGCCCCGACGAGGCTTCGGTTAGGCAGGCGGCGGCCCTGCTCGACCTCGACTACGCCGACGCCCGGTTCGGCAGCGTCGACGAGATCTACAAGAGCGAGGCGGGCCGCGACATCCTCGCCGAGCCCACCCTCCTCTTCGCCGACGCCGAGAAGCACGAGGTCCCCTCCCCGACGGTCCGAGGCCGTTGATCCCGAAGGCGCACAAGTGATGCTTACGGAACTCGCCGCACCGCACAGGGTGATCCCCGGGATCGCCGATTTCGCCCGCGGCGGTCTGCCCGCGCCAGCGGCCACGGACGACGGCAACGAGTGGGTCGACGGCCTCTGCTGGCTCTACTGCGGCCAGCAGTGGGCTCGCGTCCTGTGGATCGGGCCCGCAAGCGTCGCCGGCACCCAGGCACCCATGTACGCCTGCGGGCCCTGCATCCAGGAGCTCCAGGAACGGGTCTGGCGATCCACCCTCCTCGATGATCAGCCAACTCGCACCGCACATCCGAGCGAGACTGCTGGGTCTGACTCGCCCGCTAAACGGCGTGCTGGCAGGCACCGAGCTCGAAGCAGGTTCCTACGCCGCTGAGCCCCCGCCCTGGTCACGGAAGTGCCTGCTGTCCCCCACGGCATGAGCCCTGTGACCAGGGCGGGCTGCAATCCCCGTCATTTCAAGGCGCCGGCTGCCTCAGAGGCTGTCGGGGTAGCTGATCATGCGTGGAGCGTGACGGTCGCGATCTGCCCTTCGGGCATGGCGACGGCCCGGAATGATCACGTGGTGTGTGCCAGTGCGACAACTCCGAGGCCGTCAGCCGCCCAGCCTGACCGATGAGATGTGGGAGATCATCCAGCCGCTCCTTCCCGTGCGTGACCTGCGAAAAGGCGGCGGAGTGCGCAAGTACGGAGACCGGTTGGTACTCGACTCGATCTTCTACGTACTGCGCTCGGGCTGCCAGTGGCGGATGCTCCCGCGCGACCTGATGCCCTGGGACGCGGCCCACCGCTGGTTCACCACGTGGCGCCGGGACGGCACCTGGGACCGCGTCCACGACGAGCTCCGCCGCCAGGTCCGGATCGGGGCCGGACGGGATCCCGAGCCGTCCGCCGCTGTGATCGACGCCCAGTCGATCAAG
>CAMLJW010000471.1 GCA_946480485.1 uncultured Streptomyces sp.
GACCGCCGGCGGGTTCCCGACCGCCCCGCCGGCGGAGCGCCTGGTCACCAGCCCGCGGACGGGCCCGTCAGCTCCCTGATCGCCGGACGGGCCGCATCCAGGACGGTAATGAACCAGGAGGAGAACGGGCCCCTCGCATGCCGTTCCATCAGCTCGGCGGCGCTCACGAAGGCCGTCGAGCCGACCTCCTTCGGATCCGGCCGCAGCGGCGACTGCACCAGGCCGACGAAGAGGTGGTTGAACTCCTGCTCCACCAGCCCCGAGTGCGGGTCCGGGTGGTTGTAGCGCACCGTGCCCGCCTCGGCGAGCAGCGACGGTGAGACCCCGAGCTCCTCGTACGTGCGCCGCGCGGCCGCCGCGAAGGGCGCTTCGCCCGGATAGGGGTGGCCGCAGCAGGTGTTGGACCAGACGCCGGGGGAGTGGTACTTGCCGAGCGCGCGCTGCTGCAGCAGCAGCCGGCCCTGCTCGTCGAACAGGAACACCGAGAACGCCCGGTGCAGCTTCCCGGGTGGCTGATGGGCGGCGAGCTTCTCCGCGGTGCCGATCGTGGTGCCGTCCTCATCGACCAGTTCCAGCAAGATGGCTTTGGCGGTGCCGTTCGACGAACGGTTCGTCGCGGTGGCAGGAGTGATCGGCATACCCATCCTTCGCATCGGTCTTCGAGCCTCAAGTCTGCCGTACGAAACCGGCACTCCCGGCACCACGCGGTGTCCAGCATGTCCGGTTCCGCCGCGCGGCCGAACCGGACATGCGGGCGTCACCGATCAAGCACCGAAAGCCCCCGGATACCTGATCTTGCCCGGCGGCACCGGCGGGGAACCGTCCAGGACGAGCGCCGTCATCGCCTCGTCGGGGACCTCCAACCCGGGCCGGATGCCGCACCGGGAAGCGGACGCGAAGCCGAACCGCGAACCTTGCCCTGCAAAGTGCCGTTCTGGGCCCGCGATTTGAGGCGCGGGCCCCGGATCCACGATGATGATCGCAGCGGACGCGACGGAAACAGCACTCACACGGTGCTGATCGGGCCGTTAACGGGCGGTGAACGGCAGCTTCTCGTCATCCGATAGCCTCTGCCGACACGCCGCCCGGCCGTCCCCGGCCTGGGGCGCCCCCCCACCACGCACATGCCCGGCGCCGCGGACGCGCCGGAAACCAGGGAGTGAGTTCGTCTGTCGACCGCCATCCTCACCGGTCAGCCGGTCCCCGGATCGTCGCTCGAGGGCGATCTGCGGTCGCTGGGCTTCGACGTACGGGTCGCCTCCGGCGCGGCCGACGCCGAGACGCTCCTCGCCGCCGTGCCCGTGGACCAGCGGGTCGCTGTCGTCGACACCCGTTTCGTGGGTCACGTCCACGCGCTGCGCCTCGGACTCACCGACCCCCGCTTCGACGCCGCGGCGCTCCCCGGCGTCGTCACCGCCCGGCCCGCGGCCCGTCCCGCTCTGGCCCGCGCACTGCGCACGGCCGCCGGTGACGCCGTGAACGGCTCCGTGGTGGTCGGCACCGTCGACCGCGTCGCGGAGCTGCTCGAGACCGAACCGCACCGCCCCGAACTCGGCGAACTCGTGGCTGCCGTCCCCCGGGACCCCCAGGCCCGCAACGAGGCCCGCCGGCGCGTGGCCGCCATCGACGAGGAGGCGATCAGGCTGCGTACGGCCGTGAAGTCCCGCGACGGCTTCTTCACGACGTACTGCATCAGCCCGTACTCCCGCCACCTCGCCCGCTGGTGCGCCCGCCGCGGTCTCACCCCGAACCAGGTCACCACGGCCTCGCTGCTCACCGCACTGATCGCGGCCGGCTGCGCGGCGACCGGCACCCGGGCCGGCTTCGTCGCCGCCGGACTGCTGCTCCTCTTCTCCTTCGTCCTGGACTGCACGGACGGACAGCTCGCCCGCTACTCGCTGCAGTACTCGACGCTCGGCGCCTGGCTCGACGCGACCTTCGACCGCGCCAAGGAGTACGCCTACTACGCGGGCCTCGCCCTCGGCGCCGCTCGCGGCGGCGACGAAGTATGGGCTCTCGCCCTCGGCGCGATGGTCCTGCAGACCTGCCGTCACGTCGTCGACTTCTCCTTCAACGAGGCGAACGTCGACAGTACGGCCGCCACCGAAAACACCAGCCCCACGGCGGCCCTTTCGGACCGGCTCGACAGCGTCGGCTGGACGGTCTGGCTGCGCCGCGTGATCGTCCTGCCCATCGGCGAGCGCTGGGCGATGATCGCAGTCCTGACGGCGGTCACGACTCCGCGGATCACCTTCTACGCGCTGCTCGTCGGGTGCGCGGTCGCGGCGACGTACACGACGGCGGGACGGGTGCTCCGGTCGCTGACGCGCAAGGCGCAGCGGACGGACCGCGCGGCGCAGGCGCTCGACGACCTCGCGGATTGCGGACCGCTCGACGAGCTGCTGCGCCGCGTCGCTCGCGGTGTGCCCGGCCGGGGACCGGCGTATCTCGCCCTCGCGGCCGGGGCTGCTGTGGTGTCGGCCTGCTGGCTGGCCCCGTACGGCAGTTGGTGGCCCGTCCTGGGCGCCGCCGGATACGTGCTCCTGTCGGCCCTGGCCCTCGGACGGCCCCTGAAAGGCCGCATGGACTGGCTGGTTCCGCCGCTGTTCCGCGCCGCGGAATACTGCACTGTCCTCGTACTGGCGGTCAGAGCCGACGTGAACGGGGCCCTGCCCGCGGCTTTCGGGCTGGTGGCCGCGGTCGCCTACCATCACTACGACACGGTGTACCGCATCCGCGGCAACGCCGGCGCGCCGCCGCACTGGCTGGTGCGGATGATCGGCGGGCACGAGGGCAGGACGCTGCTGGTCACCGTTCTGGCCGCGCTGCTCGCCGCTACTGATTTCACGGTCGCGCTCGCGGCGCTCGCCGCGACCGTGGCACTCGTGGTGCTCGTGGAGAGCATCAGCTTCTGGGCGACCGCCCACAAACTCGGCGCGCCCGCCGTACACGATGAAGGAGAACCCGCATGATCGGCCTCGTGCTGGCGGCCGGCGCCGGACGGCGTCTGCGCCCCTACACCGACACCCTGCCCAAGGCACTGGTGCCGGTGGGACCCGAAGGCGACGAGGACAGCATCACTGTGCTCGACCTCACGCTCGGTAACTTCGCCGAGATCGGCCTGACCGAGGTCGCGATCATCGTCGGGTACCGCAAGGAGGCCGTCTACGAGCGTCGTGAGGCGCTCGAGAAGAAGTACGGCGTCAAGATCACCCTGATCGACAACGACAAGGCCGAGGAGTGGAACAACGCCTACTCCCTGTGGTGCGGCCGTGACGCCATCAAGCACTCGGTGATCCTCGCCAACGGCGACACCGTGCACCCGGTCTCCGTCGAGAAGACGCTGCTCGCCGCCCGCGGTGACGGCAAGAAGATCATCCTCGCCCTCGACACGGTGAAGTCCCTCGCCGACGAGGAGATGAAGGTCGTCGTCGACCCCGCGAAGGGCATGACGAAGATCACCAAGCTGATGGACCCCGCCGAGGCCACCGGTGAGTACATCGGCGTGACCCTCATAGAGGGCGAGGCGGCCGACGAGCTCGCCGACGCGCTGAAGACCGTCTTCGAGACCGACCCGCAGCAGTTCTACGAGCACGGCTACCAGGAGCTCGTGAACCGCGGTTTCCGCATCGACGTGGCTCCCATCGGCGACGTCGAGTGGGTCGAGATCGACAACCACGAGGACCTCGCCAAGGGACGCGTGATCGCGTGCCAGTACTGACGAGGCTCATCCCCTCGCCGGTCGTCGTCGACATCCGTCCGGGCGCCCTGGACGACCTGGCGGGTGTCCTCGCCGACCAGCGCATCTCGCACTCCGGCAAGCTGGCCGTCGCGATCAGCGGCGGCTCCGGGGCCAAGCTGCGCGAGCGGCTGGCTCCGGCGCTGCCGGGCGCGAGCTGGTACGAGGTCGGCGGGGGCTCCCTGGACGACGCGATCAAGCTCGCGGACGCCATGAAGTCCGGGCACTACGACGCGGTCGTGGGCCTCGGCGGCGGCAAGATCATCGACTGTGCGAAGTTCGCCGCGGCACGCATCGGCCTCCCGCTGGTCGCTGTCGCCACGAACCTCTCGCACGACGGTCTGTGCTCGCCGGTAGCGACCCTCGACAACGACGCGGGCCGCGGCTCCTACGGCGTACCGAACCCGATCGCGGTCGTCATCGACCTCGACGTGAT
>CAMLJW010000472.1 GCA_946480485.1 uncultured Streptomyces sp.
GATCAACAAGGCGGTCGACGCGGGGATCCCGGGTGGGGCTGGCTTCTGTCTACCAGCGAGATCCCATCCACCGGACGTGGCGTCATGAGGCACGGTGGTCCCGGGCGTAGCGCGCGCTTGGCTGCGTTTCCACCACCTCACGACAGCACGAGCCCCTCCCGAGTACCCCGAGCAGACCCCGCCAGATCAGTTTCTCTTGATTCCGGAATTGGCGTCGCTGCCTGGACCGTCCGCGGTCGCGTTGCCGGTGCGTTCTACCCGGGCCCGCCCGCTGTCTGCGCCGCCAGTGCGGGTCACACCAGTGTTCGCGGAACCCCCGCCGGTGGCCCGTGCGTTCCCGGTGTCTACCGCCACGTCCACGGACTCCTCAGGTGGTTGGGCAGGCGTTCCCGGTCCGCTGATCAGCGCCCACACCACGGCGACGACCCCTGCCGCGCCTTGAACCGTTGCGGCGACGAACTGGCCGGTACCTGGGCCGTTCATTAGCCAGATCACCGGGGTCGAGGCGATCGCCGCCGCAGCAGCCACCAGCACCGCGATCTTTCTCCCCTGAGACACACGCACCCCCGGTAGCGTCCGCTGTCCTGAACGGACTCTCCACTCATACCAGCAATTGCCGCGGGAGGGGACCGGTTCCCGGCAGAGGGCCGGGGAAGTGGTCAGAGCCCCCACGCAAAGCGTGAGACCGGAGGCGCGTTCCAGACACGAGGCTTATGCCGTTGCAGACGCTGCCGGTCTTGTCGATCAAGACTTGTGGGGCGTCACCCGCTCCAGCGATCGCAGCACACCTGTTGCACCGGCTATGATCATGGGCACCAGCGCTGAGCTGCATCAACGCGAGAATCTCTACGCTGCAACGGCTTGTTCCCCCGGAGAACCGGCGACCCAGTGTTCGAGCAGCACGAGCGGACCGGGGAACCGCGCCGTGAGATCGGTCCAGATCTCTCCGGCGCTGTTGGTCGTCGATGCACTCAGGCCCGTCTCCGTGATGATCGCCAGGTGCCCTCGTGCGGGGTGGCCTTCGGCCTCCCAGACCCAGAGGTGGGCGAGGCAAGGCCGCCACCGGCCGCGCACACGGAGCGGTAGTTCCAGGCGGGATCGTCGGTGAGGAGGTCGGCCTGGGTATGCCTGCGCAAAGGCTCACGCGGCGGGCGACTACCCGGCGTCGACGACGAGCGGTACAAGCAAAGCAACACCATCGGACGGGCCATCAACCGACTGAAGCAGCATCGGGCAGTGGCTACCAGGTACGACCAGTGAGGTGACCCCCGGAATGTGGACACAGGGGTTTATGCAGCGAGTGAGAGTTTAGCCAGTGTGATGCTGCTGTTCGAACTCCATCGGGGACAGGTAGGCCAGCGCGCTGTGACGCCGTCGTGCGTTGTAGTAGGTGAGCCACCGGAAGATCTCCAACCGGGCCTGGCTCATCGAGGCCTCGCTCGGCTCGGTGCCGCCGCCCCCGGCGAGGGCTTCGACCAAGGAAGTCAGCTGCGCGATCTTGGCCTTGAGGTCTTCGATGTCCTCGAACATGCCGACCGGCACGTTCAGCTCCGGCCCTTGGTCCGGCTCATCGGCCATTGCGGGCCGCCTTCCGGTCCTCGTACGCCGCGACCGCGCGCTTGGTGATGGCGTTCTCCTCTTCCTTCATCTGCGGGCCGATGTGCGCCATCAGCTTCTCCGCGTACCAAGGGCGCAGGCTGATCTGTGTGACCGGCATGCCGGTGGCCAGCAGCAGGGCGGTCCCCTTGCGCATGGCGCGGATCTCGGCGGGGTCGACACCTGCTCGCGCTGCTCGGAGTAGCTGTGGCTGTAGCCCTCCTTGCTCTTGGAGTACGAGCCCCGCTGGACGTAGTGGGCGCCGGTCAGCGTGCTCACGTCCTGGGCGAACTTGGCGTCGTCCAGGCCCACGCCGATCAGCTTCTTGGTGGCCGCGCTCCACATCGAGTCCATGCCGACCTCGCCCCACGCCTTCACGCCCTGCCGGTACGACTAGAGGATCACGAACGGGGTGATCCCCCGGCTGCCGAGGTGGCTGTAGAGGTCGGGCAGGTCCGCGATCTTGCAGATGTTCGCGGCCTCGTCCAGTACCGCCCGCATCGGTTCGGGCAGGCGGACGCCGTGGCGCTCGCCCGCCTCGGCTCCGGCGGTGAACACCGCGTCCGCGAGCGCGGCCACCACGGCGGAGGCGGGCCCGCCCTTCTTCGACAGCAGGTAGAGCGTGTCCTTGCTGAGGGCGAAGTCCTCGGGGTCGAACCGCGGGTAGTGCTTGCCCGGCGTGACCCACGCCAAGACCTTCTCGTCGCGCAGTGCGCTGACGGCTGTCCGCGCGTTCTGGTAGATCCCACTCTGTGTCTCTTCGGCGATGTTGATGCCCGAGTCGACCTGTTCGGCAAGCACCGGTTCGTGCTGGTAGAGCACGCGGAGCGGAGCCTTCTCCTTCGGGTCAGACAGCCACTTCATGACGTCACGGACCGTGCCGCCCTCGTGGTAGGCGGCCCGGAACAACCCCACGAGGAGGTCACCGGCGGCCTGCGACCAGAAGGGATCGGCCTGTTCGCTGGTGATTTGGTTGACGAAGTGGCTGGCCAGACGTTCGGCGCCCTCCAGCGTCTCCGCCTGGGCGATCATGTCCCACCACATCTGGCGCTCGACCTGGGCCACGCCCTGGGTGTCGAGGATCCATGCGTGGCCGATCTTCGATCGGCTCGCGAGCGTCGCGGCGTAGACGTCGGCCTTGTTGCTGGTCATCAGCAGTGCGCCCGGGGCTTCCTCCGCCACCGGGATGGCCAGCGACGTCGACTTTCCGGCGCGGGGCGCCATGATGGCGACGTAGGTGTCCTCGTCGGAGCCGCGCAGCTCCACGCCGGACGGCATGTGGTCGCCGAGCAGCACGCCCCGGTCGCGGGGCGGGAGCTTCGACGACTCGGTGTCCTTCAACGAGGCGCGCAGCCGGGTCGCGGTACGGGCCGCGTGCTTTGGCGTCAGCTCGCGTACCCGGTGCAGCGTCGCCAAGCTGCTCGAGTTGCGGAACCACCTGAACGTCACACGCAGGCCCCACACCACGAAGGCGATAACCACCAGGTCGAGCAGCCCGGCGCCGATGGCGGAAGCGGTCTGGGAGTGCGGCCACACCGCCGACCAGTTGGTGGCCATGCGGTAGACCGTCAGCGGGGAGGCGGGGGCGGCGTCCTCGCCGGTCAGTACCGCGCCGGCGGCCGCCCCGGCCCAGCTGGAGGCGGACAGCGTCACCGCACCCCCGACAACGATGCCTCCGAAGGCCCATGCGCGGTCGTTCTCGGTCATCAAGCCGCGTGCCTTGGCGCGGTCCATCTCAGTCGGCAGCGCTTCGACATCGAGCAGGGAGTGTGTGACGTAGATCGTGACATCGTCCGTGGTCCAGTTGAGGCGGCTGATCGCGTCCATCGCGTCCACGAGACCAGGGCCGGAGCGCAGCGCCCGCCACATCTCGTCCATGGGCAGTACCAATTTGCGGTCCATCAGCCCGATGCTGCGGGCGGAGTCGATCGAGCTGTAGGCGTACGCCCACGTGGCGATCATTCCGGCGCTGACCACATCACTGCCGCGCGCCCGCAGGGCGGAGATGTCCACGGAGACCGCGGGCGCGTTGATATCCAGGGGCACGGTGGTCGGGCCGTCGAAGAGGCCCTTCAAGGGCCCCCCGATCAAGTTGTCCAGCCCTGCAATCACGCTGCGGGTCAAGTCCTGGTAGCGCTCGCCCTCAGCGGCGAGCTTGCTCCGCAGCTCCTCCGGGGCCGCCCGCAGGACGTCGACCACGTCCTTGACGATCGGGTCGGTGTCGGAGGCCTGAGCGGCGGACGCGTTGGGGTCGACCGTGACGGACATCCACGGCGCCACGCTCGCGGTGGCGTGCGGCGTCGTCCGCACCAGTTCGTCGATGATCTGCTTGGCCAGTTGCGGGGCGCCCGGGTCCTTGCGGGCCTTCACATCGTCGCCGAGGGCCCCCCGCCCCCGGGGTGATCTGGATCGTCACGGACGCGCCTTTGACCTGCTCGTCGGTGGACATCGCGTCCAGCACGGACGACCAGGTACGCAGGCTGCTCTGCACGGCGCCGGTCGGAGCCATCAGGCTGCCGCCGGAGGACAGCAGCGTCGTGATGGTCATACGGCCCGACGTCCGGTCGTGGACGACCCCC
>CAMLJW010000473.1 GCA_946480485.1 uncultured Streptomyces sp.
GGCCCTGAACACCATCGCCCGCGCCGTAGGGCCGTCGGGCACCTTCAAGTCGTTCGTCCTGCTCGACATGGCCGGCCATATCGGCACCGGCATGAAGTGGCACGGCCAGTACGTCCGCCAGGGCCTCGTCGTATACCTCGTCGCCGAGGGCGAGCAGGGAATCCGTAAGCGGGTGCGTGCGTGGGAGCAGCACCACGGCATGCGCATGGACAACGTACGGTTCCTGCCCCGTCCCGTGCAGGCCATGAGCCCGGAGTGGGACGTGCTGATCGAAGTGCTCCGGCGCCTGAAGCCGGTGCTTGTCGTCGTCGACACGCAGGCCCGCGTCACGCTCGGCGTCGAGGAGAACTCGAACACCGAGATGGGCCGGATCGTCGACCGCTTCGACAAGCTGCGCATCGACACCGGGGCGTGTGTCGCCATCGTCCACCACACCGGCCACGTCGGCGAGCACGGCCGCGGTGCCTCGGCGGTGAAGGGCGCGTTGCAGTCAGAGCTCCACATCTCCCGTAAGGGCGACAAGATCCCGAACACCGTCCTCACGATCAAGTCCGGGAAGCAGAAGGACGAGGACCAGGACGGCGACTTTCGGTTCGGGCTGAAGAAGATCTCGCTGGACGGCGAGTACAAGCCCGACGGGCGGCCGGTGACGTCCCTGGTGCTGGTCTCGCTGGACGCACCGCACGACGGGCCTCTTCCGGCCCCGGAGGGCAGCGTGGAATGGATCGTCCAGCAGCTCGACCAGGCGAACGTGCCGAACGACTACGGGCGCCGGAAGCTGCGCACCGAGTGCCAGCGCCTCGGGTTCCAGGCCCGCGACGCCAAGCTTCAGGAAGTTGCGAACATCCGGCGGGAGCGCTCCGCAGACCGGTTCCCGGACCGGTTCCCGGATCTTGAAGGGGAAGCGGTTCCCGAGGCCGGATCCAATGAAGGCGGAACCGCAGGTCAGACCGGTTCCGCACCGGTCGGGAACCATAAGGAACCGCGCACATCAGCACCGGTGGGTCCCTCCCCTCCTCTAGGGAGGGAACCGGTGGTGCAACAGGGACCGGTGTGCGCCGTGTGCCACACCCGACTCGACGCTGACTGGGCTGCCCTCGGTCACGACCGGCACGTCGGATGCTGAGGGCCAGCCATGGACATGAAGCCCTGGCTCACACTCGCCGACCGCGTACGAGCGGAAGGCGCCTACGGCTACGCGGACTTCGCGCGGGACCTAGTCCGCCAACTCACCTGGCGCGGCGCCCTGGACGTCGCCACCGCGCTCCGCTCGTACGTGTACGGCCAGCCCGGCGGCAGCGAGCTGCACAAGGCCGTAGAGCCGCTCTACCGCCGTCTCGGGTGGGAGCAGGCCGCGCTCGTCGCCTGCTGGTTCCGCGACGCCCGTAACCGGCCTGGACGGCGCCCCGGCGGCTGGCCCGTGTCCGTACCCGTCGACATCCAAGCCTCGAAGATCGCAGCCTGAACGGAGAACCCATGACCGAGACCCGACACCGAGTCGGCCCCATCGGTGACCGAGTCCGACGCAACATCCTGCGTCTGCTCGACGAACGACGCATCGGCAAGGCTGAGTTGACCAGGCGCGTCCAGGCCGCTGGCCGCCGCATGGACTTGCTGGCGGTGCGCCGCATCGAGCGAGGAGAACGCCGCGTAGACGTTGACGACCTCGTAGCCATCGCTGCTGCCCTCGGCGTCACCGCGGCGCAGCTGCTGGAGATGCCGACCGAGTGCGGCACCTGCCACGGCACGCCGCCGCCGGGCTTTGCGTGTACCGGGTGCGGGACTGCTGCCCTAGCCCGATCGGAGCCGTCGTGACCGAGTCGACCAGTCATGTCGAGCAGCAGGTGCAGGCCCGTATCGCCGCGGCCCGCATCAAGGTCCAGGCCGCGAAGGAGCAGCGGGCCAGCCTCGCCGCCGCACGCCGGGTTGGCCTGGCCCGCCGGCACGCGAACAAGTTGCGCCGGCTCGTTGACGCCGAGCGCCAGGACCAGGACCCGAACTCCGCATCCCGAATGGAGACCTTGATGCCCACCATCCCGAACGCCGTCCTGATCACCCTCGACGGCAACACCATCCCGCTCACCCTCCCCGACACTCCCGAAGACCGGCTCACCGTCATGAAGGCCGTCATCTGCTGCCACGACGTCGAGGCCGCCGACCTCAGCGACCGGTGGGCGGTGTGGGTCGACGAGTACGGCGGCATGCTCGGACACCACCGGCGCCCGCTCAACGTCGTCGCGTCCGCCCTCGCCGACAACCATGGCGTGACGGGCGGCATCCGCGGCCCGGCCCTGATCACCGGACGCTCGGAGAAGGGCACGTGCCCGCTCGACGAGGACGGCGTGGCCGCTGTGGTTGCGGCCGTCGAGGAGCTGGTTCACGTCGAGTGGGTGCCGACCTCGTGATCCCGCTGCCCGGTATCCGCGGCAAGGCGGCGGCCTGCTGCTCGGCGCCCGACAGGCGGGCGAGTACGGCCCGTTCGGGTCGTACGGCGCCGACGAGGACGACCCGTACGACGAGGAACCCTCCTCCAGCCCCGGAGCAGGGTTCGCCCACTGACTTCCGGCCGTCACCCGGCGGCCGGCCAACCCGAAGGAGACCCGCATGCCCACGACCGTCATCAACCTCCACGGCCGCCGCGACAACCCCGAATACGACCCCGACCTCAACCCGAACGTCATCTACGTCAGCAGACGCCAGTGGTGGGGGCCCGGCCGGCTCCTCGACGAACACCCGCTGAAGAACCCCCACGCGGTCGACAAGCCGTGCCGGGCGCGGGGCTGCCACGGCATCGTGCACACCCGTGTCGAGGCGGTGGCCGCGTACTGCCGGCGGCTGCTCGCCCACCCCGAGCTGCTGGCCCTGGTCCCCGAGCTGCGTGGCAAGACGTTGGGTTGCTGGTGCGCTCCAGAGTTGTGCCACGCCCACATCCTCGCGGTGCTGGCGGAGACGCCCGAGCTGGAGTTGCGGCCGACGTTGCAGCGGTTGGCGGCGGATCCGTGGGCGGCGCTGGGTGCGGAGGCGGCGTGAGCGTGGGTTGGCCCGCCCTGCTGCTCACCAGGGCGGGCCGCACCCAGGATCCCACCGCGCCTGGCGCCTGCACTCCGGGCCCGGCTCGTCTCCGGACGGCCGGGCCCTTCCCCCATGTCAACCTGCCTGTGTCAACCCGGAGGTGACCAGTGAAGACCGACCCCATCCGAGGTGTACAGGATGAGGAGATCCTGCGCCTGCGCTGCGCCGGCCTGTCGCTGCGCGCGATCGGCGAACGTGTCGGCCTGTCCCACCAGGGTGTGTCCGACCGCATCACGGCTGCCATTCAGGAGCTGGTGAATCCGGCTGCTGAGGAGTGGCGGGCGCTGGAGTCGGCGCGGCTGGACGATCTGACTCGGCGGGCGTACGGCGTCCTCGACGAGGCGGAGACGGGCGAGACGGCGTTGAAGGCGATCGGCCAGTTGGAGCGGCTGTCAGCGTCGCGGCGGAAGTTGTGGGCGCTGGATCTGCCCACACCTGTGGATGTTGTGCTGTCGCGGCGGAACGACCTTGAGGCGGATGTCGTGGTCGACGCTGTGGCGGCGGTGGTTGAGGTGCTGCAGCTCGACGAGGAGCGGCGGCAGTTGGCGCTGCGGGCGGCGGTGGCGCGCCTGTCGGGTGAGGAGTTGCCCGCGCCCGAGCCAGTGGCCGTGGAGGCGCCGGCCGAACCGCGGGCCGGGATGGAGTCGCGTCTGCGGGACCTGGTCGCCGACGAGGACGGTGTGGATGTCGAGGCGCTGCTGCGTGAGGTCGACGGCGAGGGAGGCCGGGGTCGTGGCTGACGAGGCGGATGAGCAACTGGCACGGATGCGGCGGGCGATGGGGAAGCTGGCGCGTGAGGGCAGGCAGCGGGAGTTCGACGCTGTGGCGGAGGCGTACGCGGCGTTGAAGCGGGAGCGGATGGAGCAGGCGGAGCAGGAGCACATGGAGCGTGTGCGGGCTCGGCGGGCTGTGCGTGCGGCTGAGCGTCCGTCTGTCGAGCCGCGGCGGTGGCGTCTGCCGCGTGGGTTCGGGGTGTCGCCGTTGGCGGTGCAGCGGGCCAGGGAGCCGCGGCCTGAGTGGGTGGTTCCGGTGGGTCGGCGGGCGTTGCAGCCGTGGCGGCGTGGGTCG